>NZ_JBKFSQ010000018.1:0-96525 GCF_046569525.1 Salmonella sp. 741265055_HSA
CTGTCCGTGTCCAAACTGGCTGCGCCAATAACGCCTGGTGGGATAGGCTCTAAGCAAAAAAAATCTGCACACGCTATCTTTTTATATCTGTCCTGGGTAATGAACGACAGGAAAAACATGATGCGGCCTGAAGAGATTTATCAGCGAATAGAGGCAAAGAATTGGCGGCATGTCTGGGTGGTCGGCGATATTCACGGCTGTTTTTCAATGTTAATGAAAAGGTTACGTGAGTGTCGATTTGATCCGCAACAAGACTTGTTAGTTTCTGTGGGCGATCTCATTGATAGAGGCCCGGACAGCCTGGGTTGCCTGGGTTGCCTGGCTTTACTGCGTGAGTCCTGGATGACGGCGGTTCGCGGCAATCATGAACAAATGGCGCTGGATGCGCGGGCCTCATTGCCGTCAACGCTGTGGTTGATGAATGGTGGCGACTGGTTTACCCGCCTGACGGCTGAACACGCTGCGCAAGCTGAAGCGCTTTTTATCCTTTGTCAGCGGCTGCCCTGGATACTGGAAATTCGCTGCCGCCATAGCACGCATGTGATCGCTCATGCAGATTATCCAGCGTCAACCTATCAATGGCAAAAAAAGGTCGATTTACATCAGGTTCTCTGGAGCCGCGAACGACTCATAAATAAGCGCGGCGGGATTAGCGGTGCCGATCATTTTTGGTTTGGCCATACGCCGTTGCGTCGGCGCATGGATTTCGCCAACATACACTATATTGATACGGGCGCGGTATTTGGCGGGCAATTGACGTTAGCGCGGATACAATAGCGGTATCAGCGACCAGGGTTAAAAATCGCTATATTGCTGCGCAGGTCGCCAGAAGCCGTCGATAAAATCCTCTACCGGAAAACAGCCGCCATGGCGAATCCGTTGATCGTCCATCGAATAAAGACATTGCTGCTCGGTATCGTAGATGTCCACGACAATATCCTCGCATCCTCCATCCAGGTAACATACAAAAAGTACCAGTGCGAACATTACATCCTCAATGTTAACTACTTTACACGATAGTGTAGGAGAGGTTAGCGCAGGGGGGAAATGAGAAAAGGAAGAATAAATAACCCGCCTGGCGACGGGTTCTTTTTGAGTCAGGCAAGACGCATAACCCAGGCATCAGATTTAGGATCGTAATGATTACGGAACAAAACGGAATGTTCCCCGTTGAGAATGGCGGGAACGCTGGTTTCGGCATCCCAGGCGTCCAGTTGCATACATAAATCCGGATCGGATTTACAGGGAATAGTTAACGTTCGCTCCCCCGGCGATTCGCCATGTAATTCGGCATCGTCGATTTCAAAAGCGCCAATGCGCACACTGGTTTTCATCATCGTGCTCTCCGTTAATACGCTAATTGTGGTACGACCAGTTTAGCCGTCCATTTTTCAGCGTAGTCAACGTACGCAAAAGCGCCAGTCAAAAAGTGCGGTTTTTTTGTGCGCCTTTTAGCTGTTATCAGTAAAGAGTTTGCCATCACGTACCAGTTCACGCGGGTAACTGTTCTTTATTCTGGCGCCGATACGTTTTGCCAGACCAAGAGGCTGATGCTGGAACGTCACCAGGACATCATCAGCGGCAGGAGGTGTTTGCGGATAAATATCCCGACCGCGATACCACTCCTCCGCCTCTTGCGCAGAAAGTTCGAACGCGTGAGCATGAGTCGGGCAGGCAAGGGCTATCGTTGCCTCATGTTGCCAGCGATAGCCTTTATTATGACTTTCGGCCAGCTTAATGCCGAGCCGGGAAAAACGGACTTTTCCGATCAGTGATTCAATCTCTGCCGGGAACAGCCAGACCTCTTTTTCACGCTGCCAAAGATGGAGATTTTCATCCCATAGCAGTCCGACGGCGTTGGCCGCTTGGGTAACGTGTAATGCTTCACGGCCTTTGAGGGGGGTAAAAGGAAACGTCCCCACTTTATACCCCGGTGCGGGCATGGCTGGAAGGGATGACATTTTACGCAGACGTGCGACAAAGAATCCTTCGCAGTCGTAAATTTGCGGGAAGACGTGCAGGAAGCCCTCCGGGGTGAGGGCGCGGTCAGCGTCAGAAAACAGATCACCCAGCGGCAAAAATTCAACGGCGTCGGCGTAGGTCTCTTTCAGCCAGAGGCAGACCTCTTCGTTTTCCTGGCGATTTAACGTGCAGGTGGAGTAGACCAGCGTGCCGCCGGGTCGTAAAGCATGAAAAGCGCTGTCGAGCAGTTCCCGCTGTGTCGCCGCGATATCCAGATTGCTTTCTGGCGACCAGTTTTTTAGCGCATCAGGATCTTTACGTACTACGCCTTCGCCAGAGCAGGGCGCATCCAGCAGGATAGCGTCAAACATCTCCGGTAACGCAGCGCCAAATACGCGGCCATCGAAATGCGTCAGTGCGGTATTGGCGATTCCACATCGGCTGATATTAGCGTGCAGAACTTTGACGCGGCTGGCCGAAAATTCGTTGGCCAGAATGGCGCCGCGGTTCCCCATGCGGGCAGCGATCTGCGTGGTTTTGGAGCCAGGCGCCGCTGCCATATCCATGACCCGCTGCGGATGATTACCATCGGCGAACAGAGCCGCGACCGGCAGCATCGAACTGGCCTCCTGAATGTAAAACAGGCCGCTTAAATGCTCAGCGGTACTGCCAAGCGGCAATGCCTCTTCATCATCGCGCTCGATCCAGAATCCTTCATGACACCACGGAATTGGCGTGAGTGACCAGCCGTAGGGCGCGATTAGGGCAAGGAAATCAGCCACGGATATTTTAAGCGTATTGATGCGTATACTGCGGCGCAACGGGCGTTGGCAGGCCGAAATAAATTCATCAAAAGAGAGCGTGGAAGGCATTGCTTCACGCATTTGCGTCAGAAAAGCGTCAGGAAAATAGACAGCGTGTTGAGCCACAGGTGTATCGCCGGCAAAAAAACAGGCGCGCAGTGTAGCATAAAACGCTCCGGCGCGAGTACGCCGGAGCCTGGTGTTTAACGTGGCAGAGCGGTGCCCCATTCACGCCACTCTTTCGGTTCGCTCTCTTGTAACAGGAAATGCTTACCGGCTTGTGCTTTTGGCGCCAGCGGCGTACCAGGTGGAGTAGCGAAGGCGATACCGCCACGGATGAACTGATTAAATGTCCCCGTTTTCACCACGCCGCCTGTCAGACCAAAGTCGAGACTATAGCCGGAGGCAAGCCAGAATACGGAGTTATTACGCACCAGATATTGGTAACGCTTACTGATGCGCAAGGTGATCATCACGCGATCGGAGAGCGACCCCAGAGACATTCCGGTGACGGTTCCCACTTCGATACCGCGGAACAGGACGGGGGTGCCAATATTAAGCGAGCCTGCTTCTGGCGCCTCCACGACGATGCTTAACCCATCCAGATAGCGTGAGTCGGTAATCGTGGCTTCCTGCAGTTCAAAGTCGCGCCGCGCCGCGCCGCGTCCTGGCTCAACGTTAATATAGGGCTGGAGAATCGTATCCAGATGCTCGACGCCCGCCGCGGAAATTTGTGGCGTAATAACGGAAAAACGTGTCCCGGCGCGGGCAAATGTCTGTACGTACTCCGGATAAAGTACGGCTTTTGCCTGCACTTCATTACGTGCGGTGATCAATTCCAGCGTCTGGATCTGGCCGATATCAATACCGAGGTAACGAATTGGCATCCCTTCCGCCAGTTTTCCGGCGTCGAACGCGTGCAGCGTAATTTGTCCGCCTACCGCGCGAGCGGAAGTTTCTGAAGCATAAAGAATGCGTTTATCGCCTTTGTGCCGGCTGGCGCTGGCGCCGCTCAGGTTATCAAAACTAATAGCCCCTTTCAGCGCGCGGGAGAGTGGCGAGGCCTGTACCGTTAGGCCGCTGCCGTTAAGTTGCACTTTCGCGCCGCCTTCCGCCCAGAACACGCTATTGCTGGTTAACAGGTGGCGATACTCCGGCTTAATATGCAGGTCGATGTCAAAGGTATTGGCGCGTGGGCGAACGGTGATGACTTCGCCTACTTCAAATTTTCGATACAGCACGACGGAACCTGCCTGGACATCCGGCAACGTTTCGGCCGTCAGCGTCAGGGTGGTAGTCGGTAAGTCACTAAGGCTATTTTCAAGCGCTTTTTCCAGGTTAGCATAGAGCGGGTAGGTGGATTTCATCTTCCCGCCCGTACCGGGTAAAATACGAATTCCGCCGTCAATCCACTCGCGGGCGCTGGCGCCGAGGAACTCTACGCCGTCAAGGCCGACTTTGACATCCACCCGGCTGTTGACCACGAATTTACTGTCGCCCTGCACCAAATCCCGGTGCTGCGGTTCAATCGCGACGGTGAATGACACGCCTTTACTGGATAAGTTGCGCTCAATGACCTGGCCAATTTTTACACCATGTAAAATTAACGGCTGGCCCGGTTCGATGCCGTAACTTTCCGGGGCTGTCAGCGTCAGGGTTAAGGCATTCGCCTCATGCAGCAGGGCTTTTTCACCCGGCACCACCACAAATTCACTGCGCGGTTCGCCGTCGCCCGGCACCAGCTCGAAGGTTTTTCCGGTTAACAACGAACTGATATTCGCGTCGCTCAGCGACAGTTTGGGATTGCGTAACTCAATACGCGTATTTTCCCGCATCAGCGGAACAACGCTGGGATCGACGGTCATCTCTCCGGTGACTTTACCGCCAGGGTTGAGCGTCAGTTTAGAAAGCTCACCCACCTCCAGTCCCTGGTACATGAGCGGCGTAGATTCCGCCTTCAGACCGTCTCCGCTGGGCAGCTCAAGTTTAACGATTACCCCTCGTTGGCTGTGGGCTAAATCTTTATATAAGCCGAACGTGTCATCCTGGGCGGCGGGTTTGGAATTGTCCGGCGAGTCAAACGCAATCGCGCCATTGACCAGGGCCGCGAGGCTTTCCAGTTTCACCTTCGCGCCGCTCAGGCTTAGATCGGCGTCAACGCCGGAGACATTCCAGAAACGACTGCCTTTTTTCACCAGATCGGTAAACCGTCGCTCAATCAGAACGTCAATCGTAACGCCCTGTTTGTTAGGGTTAATCGAATAGTCATACACCCGTCCGACAGGGATTTTACGGAAATAGACCAGTGAACCGCTATTAAGCGAACCGAGATCTGGCGCATGGAGATGAATCATCAGATCGCCGTTGCTAAGCCGGTATTTAGGCTGTGTATCCAGGGCGACGAAATGATCTCTGGGCTTGCCTTTACCTGGCATCATACCGATGTAATTCCCGCCGACCAACGCATCCAGGCCGGAAACGCCCGCCAGCGAGGCTTTGGGCGTCACCAGCCAGAATTGCGTCTCTTCGCGCAACGCATCTTCCATATCTGATTTGATACTGACGCGAACTTCAATTTTGCGCAGATCTTTGCTCAGGCTGACATCTTCCACGGTGCCGACCTCTACTCCCTGATAGCGAACGGGAGTACGGCCTGGTACGATACCGTCCGCCGACATAAAATCGATAGTCACGCTATTGCCGCGATCCTGGTAGCTATCCCACACTAGCCACCCTGCGATCATTAGCGCGATAAGCGGTAGCAGCCAGAAAGGTGAAATACGGCGTTTGGTTTTAATTTGCGCTTCAGTCTTCGAAGCGGGCGTTTCCTGACTCATGTGCATCCCAAAGTAAGCGGCTATCCAGCCATTCCACTGCAAGAATAGTCAAAATTACCGCTGCGCCGAAATAAAACGCAGCCGGTCCCATAGTAAAAGCCAGAATCTGATCGCGATTAATCAGAGACATGGTTAACGAGATAACGAAAAGATCCAGCATCGACCAGCGGCCTATCCATGTCACCAGACGCAGCAACAGAATTCGCGTCCGCAGTCCCTGTTCGCATTTAAAATGGATACTCAACAGTAGCGTAAACATCACGATGACTTTGGTAAACGGCACCAAAATACTGGCGATAAAAACGACGGCGGCGACGGCGATATTGCTGCCGGCAAGCGACATAATGCCCGACAGGATAGTATCTTCCTGACGTCCGCCATTAATGTAGATTACCGAGATAGGCAGCAGGTTTGCCGGCAGCAAAAAGACAATAGACGCCAGCAAGGCCGCCCAACACTTTTGTATGCTCTGTTTTCTGCGTAACCGTAGCGGAATATGACAACGCGGGCAGCGTCCTTTCGCATCCGGATAGCCGCTAAAGTGGCAGCCAAGACAGACGCGCAATCTTTCGTCCGCACGTTGAGCAGGGCGCTGCGGGTAAAATCGTTCCCATAGTTGCTCCACATTCAGATGAATCATAGTCAGAATGCTAAGAACCACCAACGAGACGAACGCTAAAAGCCCGATGCCCGGCTGCAGAAAGGCATAGTCCTGCACTTTGATAGAGGCAACGCCAATACCGACCAGATAGATGTCCAGCATCACCCACTCTTTCAGTTTTTCCAGCATCAGCAGGACTGGACGCAGATTGATGCCGAGAAGGCTGCCAAACCACAGATAAGCAATTGAAAAAACTAGAATAAGCGGCGCGCCCACTACGCAAAAGAGCACCATTGCGGCGGTTAACGGATCGCCCTGTTGCGTCATTTGCCAGATGCCGTGCATCACATTGGCATCAATGCGTACGCCCAACAGGTAGATATGGAGTAACGGTTCGCTCCAGGCAAACGGCATCAATAGCAGCATGGTTACCGCCATCGCGGTCAGCCGCGTCAGCGACCAGTCGCGCCCATCGCGAATTTTGGCCTGGCAACGAGGACAATAAGCGCTTTGATGAGCGCTCATCTCCGGCAAGCTGAACAGCATGTCGCATTCAGGGCAGCGCTGGTAGTGGCTGCGCGGCAGCGCTTCGCTAATTGACCTGATCGTTAGCTTTTTTGTTGGCGTGACGTGCGAAGTGTTCAGAGCCATGTATCGTGAATCAAAGTGTTAGAATAATGTAATCTTAACTCATGACAGGAATAATCTTGAGCAAGAACGCATTTAATGCTTATTTTAATAGCCTGTGTTTAGGAGTAAGACCACGAAGTGATTATATAATGAGCAAAACAGAGCTATACGCGGCGTTAAACCGCGATTTTCAGTCGTTAATGGCAGGTGAAACCAGCTTTCTGGCTACGCTGGCCAATACCAGCGCGCTACTGTTCGAACGTCTTACCGAGGTGAACTGGGCGGGGTTTTATCTCCTCGAAGGCGATACTCTGGTGTTGGGGCCGTTTCAGGGGCGAATCGCCTGTGTGCGGATTCCGGTTGGTCGCGGCGTGTGCGGCGCAGCGGTAGCGCAGAATAAGGTTCAACGTATTGATGATGTTCATGCGTTTGACGGCCATATTGCCTGTGATGCCGCCAGCAACGCCGAAATTGTGCTGCCTGTCACGGTTGGCAAACGGATTATCGGCGTGCTGGATATAGATAGCACGGCGTTTGGCCGTTTTACCGAAGAAGATGAACACGGCCTGCGTACGCTGGTCGCACAGCTTGAAACCGTGCTTGCAACGACGGATTACAAAAAATTCTTTGCGAGCGTCGCAGGATAATCAACGGATAACGTAGCAATTACTGATGGCGTCATTATAATGACGCCTGTTCATGCCTGCTGCTTGTTGGCTACGTCCGTTGTAATCAGGAAATTTCATGGAAAATCAACCTAAGTTGAATAGCAGTAAAGAAGTTATCGCGTTTCTGGCCGAGCGTTTTCCTCACTGTTTTAGTGCGGAAGGCGAAGCTCGCCCGCTGAAAATTGGTATTTTTCAGGATCTGGTAGAGCGAGTTGGGGGCGAAATGAACCTCAGCAAAACGCAACTTCGTTCCGCTTTACGTCTTTATACTTCAAGCTGGCGTTACCTGTACGGCGTTAAGCCGGGCGCAACGCGCGTCGACCTTGATGGCAATCCGTGCGGCGAGCTGGAAGAACAGCATGTCGAACATGCGCGTAAGCAGCTTGAAGAAGCCAAAGCCCGTGTTCAGGCGCAGCGCGCAGAGCAGCAAGCGAAAAAACGCGAAGCTGCCGCGGCGGCTGGCGAAAAAGAAGACGCGCCGCGACGCGAGCGTAAACCTCGCCCGGTAGCGCGTCGTAAAGAAGGCGCTGAACGTAAACCTCGCGCTGATAAACCGACGACGAAAGCGCCGCGTGCGCCTCGCGAAGAGAAGCACACGCCGGTTTCTGATATTTCAGTATTGACCGTAGGGCAGTCCCTCAAGGTGAAAGCGGGTAATAATGCGATGGATGCCACCGTATTAGAAATCACCAAAGATGGTGTCCGTGTACAGCTGAATTCGGGTATGTCTTTGATTGTACGCGCAGAACACCTGGTGTTCTGAAACGGAGGCCAGGCCTGGCATGAACACTTTTTTTAGGCTTACCGCGTTAGCTGGCCTGCTTGCATTAGCAGGCCAGTCCTTCGCCGTGGAAGATATTACGCGTGCCGATCAAATTCCCGTACTAAAGGAAGAGACGCAACATGCGACGGTGAGCGAGCGCGTAACGTCGCGTTTTACCCGCTCCCACTATCGCCAGTTCGATCTGGATGAGGCATTTTCGGCAAAGATTTTTGATCGCTATCTGAATCTTCTCGACTATAGCCACAACGTTTTGTTGGCGAGCGATGTCGAGCAGTTTGCGAAAAAGAAAACCGTGTTGGGCGATGAGCTGCGCACCGGTAAGCTGGATGTTTTTTACGATCTTTATAACCTGGCGCAAAAGCGCCGGTTTGAACGCTACCAGTACGCACTAAAAGTGCTGGAACGGCCAATGGATTTCACCGGAAACGATACGTTTAACCTGGACCGCAGTAAAGCGCCCTGGCCGAAAGATGAGGCTGAGCTAAATGCGCTGTGGGATGGTAAAGTGAAATTCGATGAGCTCAGTCTGAAACTCACCGGCAAGAGCGACAAAGAAATTCGCGAAACGCTGACGCGTCGCTACAAATTCGCTATTCGACGCCTGACGCAGACCAACAGTGAAGATGTGTTCTCGCTGGCGATGACCGCTTTTGCGCGTGAAATCGACCCGCATACGAATTATCTTTCTCCCCGCAATACCGAGCAGTTTAATACCGAAATGAGCCTGTCTCTGGAAGGTATCGGCGCGGTGCTGCAAATGGATGACGATTATACTGTCATTAACTCATTGGTTGCCGGCGGCCCGGCCGCGAAGAGTAAGTCGATTAGCGTCGGCGATCGTATCGTCGGCGTAGGGCAGGCCGGAAAACCGATGGTCGACGTGATTGGCTGGCGTCTTGACGATGTGGTGGCGCTGATCAAAGGGCCGAAAGGCAGCAAGGTCCGACTGGAAATACTGCCGGCTGGTAAAGGGACGAAAACGCGTATCATCACGCTGACGCGTGAACGGATTCGTCTTGAAGATCGCGCGGTTAAAATGTCGGTGAAAACCGTCGGCAAGGAAAAAGTTGGCGTACTGGATATTCCAGGCTTCTATGTCGGCTTGACCGATGATGTCAAAGTTCAGCTTCAGAAGCTGGAAAAACAGAACGTTAACAGCATCGTTATCGATCTGCGTTCAAACGGCGGTGGGGCGCTGACGGAAGCCGTTTCGCTTTCCGGTCTGTTTATCCCTTCTGGTCCGATAGTTCAGGTGCGCGACAATAACGGCAAAGTGCGTGAGGATAGCGACACCGACGGCGTGGTCTACTACAAAGGCCCGCTGGTGGTGCTGGTCGATCGTTTCAGTGCCTCGGCATCGGAAATCTTCGCTGCTGCGATGCAGGATTATGGTCGCGCGCTGATTGTCGGTGAGCCGACCTTCGGTAAAGGGACGGTACAGCAATATCGCTCGCTAAACCGAATTTACGATCAGATGCTTCGCCCGGAATGGCCTGCGCTGGGTTCGGTACAGTACACTATTCAGAAGTTTTACCGTGTCAACGGCGGTAGTACGCAGCGTAAAGGGGTCACGCCCGATATCATCATGCCGACCGGCAATGAAGAGACGGAAACCGGAGAAAAATTTGAAGATAACGCCTTGCCGTGGGATAGCATTGATGCGGCGAAGTACGTGAAATCGGACGATTTGACCCCGTTTGGTCCGGAATTATTGAAAGAACACAACGCGCGTATCGCCAAAGATCCTGAGTTTCAGTACATCATGAAAGATATTGCACGTTTCAATGCCATGAAGGATAAGCGCAACATCGTCTCTCTGAATTATGCGCAGCGTGAGAAAGAGAACAATGAAGAAGACGCTCTGCGTCTGGCGCGTATTAACGATCGGTTTAAACGTGAGGGTAAACCGTTGTTGAAGAAACTGGACGATCTGCCAAAAGATTATCAGGAGCCGGACCCGTACCTTGATGAAACGGTGAAGATTGCTCTGGACCTGGCGCATCTTGAAAAAGAAAAACCAGTGGAGCAGGCGGCAGCCGATAAGTAACGCTAAACAGGCACAAAAATTGTGCCTGTTTTTTTTTAACAAGCGCAGAAGTCGTCAGGATAATGCTACAAAATGTAAAGTTGTGTTTTTCTCGTGACTTACCGCCTGGTGATGCTTGAAAATGGCCATAAGACCCATACGATGTGGGTAATCGCATAGTGCGCTTTGTTAAATTGAGGTTAAAAGAAAATTATGATGCGAATCGCGCTCTTCCTGCTGACGAACCTGGCCGTGATGGTCGTTTTCGGGCTGGTTCTGAGCCTGACAGGGATACAGTCGAGCAGCGTGCAAGGCTTGCTGATCATGGCGCTGCTGTTTGGTTTTGGCGGTTCTTTTATTTCATTGCTGATGTCCAAATGGATGGCGTTAAAATCCGTAGGAGGGGAAGTTATTGAACAGCCTCGCAATGAAAGAGAACGCTGGTTGATGAACACCGTAGCAACGCAAGCGCGCCAGGCCGGTATCGCCATGCCGCAGGTTGCTATCTACCATGCGCCGGACATTAACGCGTTTGCGACGGGCGCACGCCGTGACGCCTCATTGGTCGCTGTGAGCACCGGTCTGTTGCAAAACATGAGCCCTGACGAAGCGGAAGCCGTCATTGCGCATGAAATCAGCCATATTGCCAATGGCGATATGGTGACGATGACGTTGATTCAGGGGGTGGTTAACACCTTCGTTATCTTTATTTCGCGCATTATCGCGCAAGTTGCTGCTGGTTTTCTGGGCGGCAACCGTGATGAAGGCGAAGGAAGTAACGGTAATCCGCTAATCTATTTCGCCGTTGCGACGGTGCTGGAACTGGTCTTCGGTATTCTGGCGAGCATTATCACCATGTGGTTCTCCCGTTACCGTGAGTTTCATGCCGATGCGGGATCGGCGAAACTGGTAGGCCGTGAAAAAATGATTGCCGCGTTGCAGCGCCTGAAAACCAGCTACGAGCCGCAAGAAGCGACCAGCATGATGGCGTTTTGTATTAACGGTAAATCGAAATCGTTAAGCGAGCTGTTTATGACGCACCCACCGCTGGATAAACGCATTGAAGCGCTGCGTAGCGGTGAGTACCTGAAATAATAAACCCACTGGCAAGTATGAAAAGCGCGTCGAATGACGCGCTTTTTTTACGCCTGAACGCGTGGTTGCGTAATACGTAAACCGCTCACTACCGCCGCGAGAGTCGCCAGGATCGCCGCTGCGAGCAGCGAAAGGTGCGTACCGCTATCGCCAAACTGGTTCAACATCAGCGCTACCAGCGCGGCGCCAGTACTTTGGCCTAACAGTCGCGCCGTGCCCAGCATCCCGCTGGCGCCACCGCTGCGCTCACGCGGCGCGGAAGTGACAATGGTGTGATTATTCGGCGACTGGAACAGGCCAAACCCTGCGCCGCAAAGGATCATCGGCCAGATAATATTCAGATCGGAGGGGGAGCCTGGCAACATGACCAGCGCAAACAACCCGGCTGCCATTATCACCATTCCCAGCGCCCCCAGCAAACCGGCATGAAGACGTTCTATCAGGTATCCCGCCAGCGGCGCCATCACCATCGTTGCCAGCGGCCAGGGCGTCAATAACAGGCCGGTTTCTACTTCGCTACGGCCCAGCACGGTTTGCAGATAAAAAGGTAGCGAGACCATGGCTAACATTTGCGCGCAGAACGAGCAAATTGACGTGCCGATCGAGAGTGAAAAAAGCGGAATGCGTAACAAGTCGATGGGTAACAAGGGTACGGGCAAAGAAAGCTGGCGGCGCACGAAGAAAAACCCGACCACGACCAGAACGAGCAGTTCTGCGCCAATCAACATTAGCGACTGTCCCTGGGCAAAGCCGCTCAATGCGGTAATCAGCAGGCCAAATGTGAGCGCATTCATTACCGCGCTCGGTAAGTCAAAGCGCGGCTTAGTGTCATGGGCGATGTTTGCTGGTAAAAAGCGTATGGCCAGAATTAACGCGATGATACCTAACGGGACATTAATCAGAAACAGCCATTTCCATGATGAGATGGACAGGATCGCCGCGGCGATCGTCGGACCTGCGGCGGAAGAGACTGCGACGATAAAAGAGTTAATTCCCATGCCTCGTCCCAGATGGCGCTGGGGGTAGATAAGACGAATCAGCGCCGTGTTTACGCTCATTAGCGCCGCGCCGCCAAATCCCTGCGCGATGCGCGCCAGCGTCAGCATCTGCAGCGAGTCTGAAAGCGCGCAAAACAATGATGAAAGCAGAAATACCACTAAACCACATTTGTAGATCCGGCGATAACCAAACATGTCGCCTAAAAAAGACAGGGAAAGCAGTGAGACGACAATGGCGATTTGGTACGCATTGACAATCCAGATAGAGCTGGCAGGGGAGGCATGTAAATCAGTCGCAATGGTTGGCAGCGCGACATTAGCGATTGCGCCATCCAGAACCGCCATCGAAATACCGATAATAATCGTCAGGATAGCGCCGTATCTCTGCGGGAGGGGCAGGCCATCGGCCCGTGTTTTTTCCATAAGTATTTTGTAATAAGGGGGATTATGAGCTGAATAATAATGTTAGCATCAATACTGAGTCGTTATATCGCAGATTTGTAACGAAGTAAGCAAAGATGGATTGCGGGCGACCTGGCGTGAAATTATAATAAAAACTCGTTCTGAATTTTATAAAACGCTCGTAATGAGGTGATAAATGGCAAACGCAGATCTGGATAAGCAGCCTGATTCTGTATCTTCTGTGCTGAAAGTTTTCGGCATTCTGCAGGCGCTGGGTGAAGAGCGTGAAATAGGGATTACCGAGCTATCGCAGCGCGTCATGATGTCGAAAAGCACCGTTTATCGCTTTTTGCAAACCATGAAAACGCTGGGCTACGTGGCCCAGGAGGGGGAGTCTGAAAAATACTCTCTGACGCTAAAGCTGTTTGAGCTGGGCGCGCGAGCTTTGCAAAATGTTGATCTCATCCGCAGTGCGGACATTCAGATGCGCGAACTGTCTCGTCTGACAAAAGAAACTATCCATCTTGGTGCGCTGGATGAAGACAGCATTGTCTATATCCATAAAATTGACTCTATGTACAATCTGCGGATGTACTCACGTATTGGGCGTCGTAATCCGCTGTACAGTACGGCCATCGGTAAAGTGCTTCTGGCCTGGCGCGACCGTGATGAGGTTAAGCAGATTCTCGACGGCGTAGAGTATAAGCAAAGCACTGGACGTACGATTACCAGCACTGAAGCGTTGCTGCCGCTGTTGGATGAAGTGCGTGAGCAAGGTTACGGTGAAGATAACGAAGAACAGGAAGAAGGGTTACGTTGTATCGGCGTACCGGTATTTGACCGTTTTGGCGTAGTCATCGCAGGGTTAAGCATTTCGTTCCCGACGCTGCGCTTCTCAGAAGAACGCCTACAGGAATATGTGGCTATGTTACACGCCGCCGCGCGTAAAATTTCTGAACAAATGGGTTACAACGATTACCCCTTCTAAGCAACGTTATTAGCATGACGTTAAAAAAAAGCAGCTGCGAAAAATGTAGCTGCTTTTTTTATAACATAGAGCGGGATGAAATCGTAAAAGAAGATAATATCCGTCGGCTTATTTAACGGTTATTAAAATATTATTTAACAGTGCTTATAAACAACAGCCAAAATAGGAGAATTTATTGGTGATAGTTTCACTGTGAAATTATTTATTGCCGCTTAGCCATTATCCACTACGGTGGCGCTTTTTCTGAAAATGGGACAGTCGGAAAAGCCAATAATGCCGCTGTTGGTATGGAGATATTGCGCTGTGCTGGTGCCGCGTGCGGTCAGGTAATGGCACTGTAAACCCAGCCCCGCAGCGTTCACTTTACTTCCCACCAGGACGCCATAGCCGCTCATCAGCAGGCCTATCCACACCAGGGCAAACAATACAATTGCGCGAATGATCAAACGCATTACTACCTCTTTTCTTTTTTAGTTAGAATAAGAGTAGCGTGTACATTGATTGAAACAAGTGAATCATTCCTAAAAACATATAATGCCGCTACAGTTACTCCTGGTTTAAGTAACTCATGATAATTTAGCGACATAAGATGTAAGATCGGAGAGTGGAGTGAAAAAATTTCGATGGGTCGTCCTCGGCATCGTGGTGGTAGTATGCCTGTTGCTGTGGGCGCAGGTGTTTAATATCATGTGCGATCAGGATGTACAATTTTTCAGCGGTATTTGCGCCATCAATAAATTTATTCCCTGGTAAACGTTTTACACCAGAGATTTCCTTCCCGTGTAGCAGTGGTAGAATGACGTCTCTACATTGAGGTGGTGAAATGAACGACGTTTTAAACTCTGGTGCGTTTTCTCTTGCATCTTTAATAGTATCAATGGTGGTTCTGGTGGTGGGGCTGGCGCTCTGGTTCTTTGTCAACCGGGCAAGTTCCCGTGCCAACGAGCAGATAGAACTGCTCGAAGCGTTATTGGATCAACAGAAGCGGCAAAACGCGTTGTTACGCCGCCTTTGCGAAGCAAACGAACCAGAAAAAGAAGCGGAACCCGCAACAGCGGCAAGCGAACCAAAAGAGGATGAGGACATCATTCGTCTGGTTGCAGAACGATAATGCTTACCGGGGCGCAAATGGCGCCAGTGTCATACGCCCCATTTCCCCGTCGGATCTGTCCGCGTTGCCGTTTGCAACTGATACTACAGCATCAACACCTTACATAATATATGGCTTTATATGAAACATAGTTTTATATGTATAACAAATGGATATATGTCAATTTTGTGATACCGCTCATTCTCTATTAAAAGCGAAACGTTTCTCTCTCTTTATGGATTGTCATTGTTTGTTCATTATTTTAAGGCATTCTGTAAAGACGCAGAACATCACAAAAAGCGGTGTCGAAAATCGCTTTTCTTTTCTATTATTTTGATTAAAAGGTGTTTTTTATCATTGTGACAATTTATGCATAACTCAGCATAAAAAGTGATATGAAAAATACAGCTTTTAAATGTGATTTGATGCACTGGAAGAAGCGAAGTTATTGAGCTATGGTAGAAAAATGGCTTTTCAGCAGTGACGTTGTCAGGAGTCCGTCAGCGCGTGAGGATATATCTTTCGCAATTTTGTTGCATAAACGTGCTGTCAATTTGTGAAGGTTCTCGTAATTTGTGCGACGGATCGAGACACGTTTAAAAATGGCTTGCCATAATTAACGTTGTATGTGATAACAGGCTTTGGGTTAAACGAGGTACAGTTCTGTTTATGTGTGGCATTTTCAGTAAAGAAGTCCTGAGTAAACACGTTGACGTTGAATACCGCTTCTCTGCCGAACCTTATATTAGTGCCTCAAGCAGTAATGTCTCAGTTTTATCTATGTTATGCCTACGGGCAAAGAAAACACTCTAAGGAATTTTGCAAATGGCAAAGATTAAAGGTCAAGTTAAGTGGTTCAACGAATCCAAAGGTTTTGGCTTCATTACTCCGGCTGACGGCAGCAAAGATGTGTTCGTACACTTCTCCGCTATCCAGGGCAATGGTTTCAAAACTCTGGCTGAAGGCCAGAACGTTGAGTTCGAAATTCAGGACGGCCAGAAAGGTCCGGCTGCTGTTAACGTAACAGCTATCTGATCGACACCACTGATTTGATGCGTTTGTCGCGTCAGCCTCAGATATAAAGCCTCGCTAAAACCGGGGCTTTTTAATTCAATATCCTTCAAAATGTGTCTGGATGCACTCTCGTTAGCGATTTGTTGCAAAGGCGCGAGGTTATTAGCATTGTTTTTTCTGGTTTTTCCCGCCGTTTCCCGTTAAATCAATCACCTGAAAAATGATTCGGCTGGAGATCAGGTGAAAAAGAAAAGCGACGGCGATACCCGTAATTTTACGCCCATACGTTTTGCACTACTTTGCACTGCCATTCTGCTCAGTATGGCATTGTTGTTAGGGCGGGTGGCATGGTTGCAAATTGTTACGCCGTCGAAACTGGTGAAACAAGAAGATATGCGCTCGCTTCGTGAAGTGACTACGGCCTCTCCACGCGGCATGATCACCGACAGAGAAGGGCGGCCCTTAGCGGTGAGCGTTCCGGTTAATGCTGTCTGGGCCGATCCGAAGACTATCATAAGCAAAGGCGGCGTTGGCTACAATGAGCGCTGGCAGGCGCTGGCCAGCGCCTTACATCTGTCGCTCAGTACGCTTGCGGAACGGGTAAACAGTAACCCGGCAGGCCGTTTTATCTACCTCGCGCGCCAGGTTTCACCCCAGCAAGCCGAATGGATAGATAAACTGAATCTACCGGGTATTAACCTGCGGGAAGAGTCGCGCCGTTTTTACCCTGCCGGACACGTAGCGGCCAATTTGATCGGCTTTACCAATATCGACGGGCAGGGAATAGAAGGTATTGAAAAGAGCTTTAACGCGCAACTGACGGGAAAACCGGGCTCCCGGCTGGTGCGTAAAGATAAATTTGGTCACGTTATTGAGAACATTACGGAAGTGAATCCGGTTCCTGCTCATGAACTTCAGCTTAGCATTGATGAACGTCTGCAAACGGTTACCGAAGATGCGCTGGATAACGCCGTCATCTGGAACAAAGCGGAATCCGGCGCTGCCGTATTGATTAACATCCCAACGGGTGAAATTCTCTCGATGGCGAGTTACCCGGATTTCAACCCGAACAACCGTGAAGGCGCGCAGTTGGACGATTTTCGTAACCGCGCGATTAGCGATACTTTCGAACCTGGTTCTACTGTGAAGCCATTGGTCATTATGACTGCGTTACAGCAGGGCATCGTGCAGCCGGACAGCGTTATCGATACCCATCCTTTTACTCTCGATGGACACCGTATCCGCGACGTCGGTTACTATCCGGAACTGACATTAACCGGCATTTTGCAAAAATCCAGCGATACCGGCGTTTCTCACCTTTCTCTGGCGATGCCGGTGCAGAAATTAATGGATACTTATAAAAGCTTTGGTTTCGGCGTGCCTACCGGACTGGGTCTCACCGGAGAGAGCAGCGGGTTATTACCGAAACGCCGTTACTGGAGTGATTTAGATCGCGCTACCTTCGCTTTTGGCTATGGATTAATGGTGACGCCGCTGCAACTGGCGCATGTTTATGCCACGATTGGCAGCTTTGGTATCTACCGTCCGTTATCGATCACCAAAGTTGATCCGCCCGTGATCGGCACGCGGGTAATGCCGGAAGAACTGGTGCACGAGGTGGAACATATGATGGAGAGCGTCGCGTTGCCTGGCGGCGGCGGAACAAAAGCCGCAGTAAGAGACTACCGTATTGCGGTCAAAACCGGGACGGCGAAAAAAATTGGCGATGATGGTAAATACGTCGATAAGTATGTGGCATATACCGCAGGCGTCGCGCCGGCAAGTAACCCCAGGTTTGCGCTGGTGGTGGTGATTAATAATCCACAAAATGGGGCTTATTATGGCGGCGCGGTATCTGCGCCCGTATTCAGCCAGATCATGGGCGATGTGCTGCGGCTGGAAAATGTTGAGCCAGACGGTATGCCAGCCGATTCAGATCACCTTCTGGTGATGCATGGCAGCCACGTTGCGGTTCCGGGCTCGTAAAGGATTTTCCCGGGGCGCAATTCGCGTTACACTTGCGCCCTTTAGCGCCCCAGTCCGGAGTTGTCATGTCGTTTACCTGTCCGCTTTGCCATCAGCCGCTTACGCAGATGAATAACAGCGTTATATGCCCACAGCGCCATCAGTTTGATGTGGCGAAAGAGGGCTACATCAATCTGCTGCCGGTACAGCATAAACGTTCGCGCGATCCGGGCGACAGTGCCGAAATGATGCAGGCGAGGAGAGCGTTTCTTGATGCGGGCCATTATCAGCCGCTGCGCGACGCGGTGATTAACCTGTTGCGCGAGCGGCTGGATCAGTCGGCCACGGCGATTCTGGATATCGGCTGCGGCGAGGGGTATTACACTCATGCTTTTGCCGAGGCGTTGCCGGGAGTCACCACGTTTGGACTGGACGTTGCTAAAACGGCGATCAAAGCGGCAGCGAAGCGCTATTCGCAGGTGAAGTTTTGTGTGGCGTCAAGCCATCGACTGCCCTTTGCCGATGCGTCAATGGATGCGGTGATCAGAATCTACGCCCCGTGTAAGGCGCAGGAATTGGCGCGTGTGGTGAAACCTGGTGGTTGGGTCGTTACCGCCACGCCGGGGCCGCATCATCTGATGGAACTAAAAGGGCTCATTTATGATGAGGTGCGTTTACATGCGCCGTATACCGAGCAGCTCGACGGATTCACATTGCAGCAGAGTACCCGCCTTGCTTATCACATGCAGCTCACCGCCGAAGCGGCTGTAGCACTGTTGCAAATGACGCCATTTGCCTGGCGCGCCAGACCAGAAGTGTGGGAACAACTGGCTGCCAGCGCCGGACTTAGCTGCCAGACGGATTTCAACCTTCATCTCTGGCAGCGTAACCGTTAACCGTGAAAATGCGTCCAGAGGATCTGGACGCCAATTCCTATCAGTACGACCCCGCCGAGAATTTCAGCACGCTTACCCAACATTGGGCCGATAAAGCGACCGATCATCATTCCGAGGGTGGACATGATAAGCGTGGCGCAACCGATAGCTAATGCGGTAGCGATGATGTTTACCTGCAAAAACGCCAGACCGACGCCAACCGCCATCGCATCAAGACTGGTCGCGATAGCCGTCGTGACTAATAGCCAAAAGCTGTGGCGGCGTAACGGTGTTTCATCTTCATCGCTACCGCCGCGGATACCTTCGATGATCATGCGTCCGCCCAGAAAGATCAGCAGAACAAAGGCTATCCAGTGGTTCCATTCCAGAACGAATTTACTCGCCAATATCCCCAGCCCCCAGCCGATTAACGGGGTCAGCGTTTCAACCGCGCCAAAGATAAGACCGGTACGCAATGCTTCTGAGAATTTGGGTTTATGTAGGGTGGCGCCTTTGCCAATTGATGCCGCGAAAGCATCCATCGACATGCCGAAAGCGAGAAGAATAGTAGCAGTAAAGTGCATGACAACGTCCTGACCGGGGTATCCATTAAACACATCACTGCCCCCAGCAAACATGCATGTCGCCATTCTGTGACGAAATACACAGCAGTTGATGCGCCTATGGTCTCGCCTGACCAGCGGCGGCTGGTCCGTACGCGCCACGTTTTGCAACGAGTATGTTGACGCGTACATTTCCGGAGTCTGGAAATCGGCTACTCCCCAATTGACGGCGCAACATTAACATATTTTTAGAATATAAAACAACAGCGATAAAATATTATTTGCCTTCTAATTGAAAACGATTTTCATTTAGATTTATTCATCAATAAAACGTTAAATTAAATAACAATTGGTCAATAGAAAATATAGCCTTAGCTATATTATGATTCGAAATAAAATTCGAAAAACATAGTTGAGGCTATATCTTAGATTATTGATTTTCAATAAGAAGCTTATATATTTTTTCCAGATCGTCGATATTGCGTACACGGATAAGTAAGCGTCGTTGTTCTAATTGCATCACCAGTACGCCGTCCTCCGATAAATTCATCTCTTTAATACGGTTATATTCTATCCAGACATTGGCGAAGAAAAAGCCACGTTGTTTAAAGATGATCCGTGGCGTGCGGATCCAGAATATATAAAACCCCATTAACGCCAGCGCACTTAATAACCATGTGGTCATCTGCGCTCCGTGGCTGGTTACGTTGTTATAAATAAGGATGGCGACCAGCCCAACGAAGATAACGCTGTCTACGCGACCACGGCGAAGCAGGGCTATAGAAAGCAGAGTGGGGCCATTGCGACGGGGCATGATGAACTGATCGTAGAGAGCGTAAGCCAATAATGCGGCAACAAAGAGAATCAGCACCAGGTCCGTGATAGTCATTTATCCTCCAGAGAAATAAAAAAACGGGGCCGTTTGGCCCCGGTAGTGTACAACAGTCTTACTGGCCCAGCAGTCCTACGGAGTAGCCGGCGATACCGATGACGAAGAAGCCCACGATAATCCACAGCGGGTTAACTTTCTTACGCAGCAGCCACATACAGGCAAAGGTCAACAGTAACGGAACCAGACCCGGCATCAGCTGGTCGAGTATGGTTTGCACGGTGGTAACGCGTGTCTGACCATCCTGACCGGTGATGGTGGAGACCACCAGCGGGATATTCACATGCGTCCACTTGTTAACCAATGCCCCCATGACAAACAGGCCGAGGATTGACGCCCCCTCAGTCAGTTTTTGCAGGAAGCCGCCGCCCATATCTTTAACGATATCGACGCCTTTGCGGTAGCCATAAGCCACGCCATAATAACGGGTCGCCAGACGCACCAGGTTAAACAGGATGAAAAACAGCAGCGGACCAAGCAGGCTGCCGCTCATTGCAATACCTGCGCCCAGCGCCGCGAATACCGGACGGACGGTACCCCAGAAGATAGGGTCGCCGACGCCTGCCAGCGGTCCCATCAGACCGACTTTGATACCGTTGATAGCACCATCGTCAATCTCTGCGCCGTTCGCACGCTTTTCTTCCATTGCCAGGGTCACGCCCAGTACCGGCGCCGCAACGTAAGGGTGGGTGTTAAAGAACTCCAGGTGACGTTTAATCGCCTGTTTACGCGCGTCATTATTCTCCGGATACAGGCGACGAATCGCTGGTACCATAGAGAAACAGAAGCCCAGCGCTTGCATACGTTCGAAGTTCCATGACCCCTGGAACAGGTTAGAACGAAGAAATACGCCGCGAATATCGCTCGGAGTGAGTTTTTTCTCGGTGGTAGTTTTAGTCATATCAACCATTTCGCTCACCTGTTAGTCCAGTTCGTTATCGAGATCGTTATTGCCAGCAGCCGCTGCAGGCGCGCCCGTTACACGGTTGTATTTCGGGCTCAGCTGGATGTAAAGGATAGCCATCACTGCGCCGATGACACCCAGTGCGACCAGGTTGAAGTTTGTGAAAGCCGCGGTGACGAAACCGAGGTAGAAGAACGGCATCAGGTAGCCTGCGCGCATCATGTTGATAACCATCGCATAACCAACCACGACGATCATGCCGCCGGCGATGTTCAGACCGCCTGTGACGACTTCAGGAATCGCATTCAGCATTCCCTGTACTTCGCTGGTGCCTACGGAGATGGCAACGATAACCGCCGGGATAGCGATACGCATTGCCTGCAGGAACAGAGAAGAAACGTGCAGCCAGGAGAGCGCCGTCAGGTTGCCGTTTTCAGCCGCCTTGTCCGCCGCGTGCTGGAATGCCACGGTGATGGTACGAACGATAATGGTCAGTACCTGGCCTGCTGCCGCCAGCGGAATCGCCAGCGCGATACCGGCGCCAATGCTTTGATGCCCGGCGATGACCAGAACGGTAGAGATGATGGACGCCAGTGCGGCATCAGGCGCAACGGCAGCACCGATGTTCATCCAGCCCAGAGCGATCATTTCCAGAGTACCGCCGATGATAATACCGGTTTTCATGTCCCCCAGAACGGCACCGATTAAGGTACAGGCGATCAGCGGACGGTGGAACTGAAATTCATCAAGTACCGACTCCATACCCGCGATACATGCGACGATGAACACCAGCACAATCTGAAGAGTGGTAATCTCCATTGTACTTCTCCTATTGCTATCTTAAGTGTGAAAGCTAATTAAATGCCGGCGGTTATTTCGCCACTTTGGCAATTAAATCCATCATTTTCAGTTTCGGATCGGTGGAAACTTTACGCACCTCAAGCTCGATGCCGCGCTCGTTGAGCTTTTTAAAGGCTTCGATATCCTTTTCATCGACGGAAACGGCGTTGTTCACCTGCGTTTTACCTTGACGATAGGCCATACCGCCAATGTTCACGGAAGTGACTTTCACGCCGCCCTCAACGATGCGCTCGACGTCGGTAGGATTGGTAAACAGAAGCATCACGCGTTCGCCGGCGTATTTCGGGTTATTGTAGACGCGAATCATCTTCGCGACGTCAACCACATGCGCCGTAACGCCCGGCGGCGCAACTTGCGTCAGCAGCGTTTTACGTACGGTATCCGCCGCGACTTCATCGCTCACAACAATAATACGGCTGACATTGGTCTCTTTGGTCCAGCGGGTAGCGACCTGACCGTGAATGAGGCGGTCATCAATACGGGCAAGCCCGATAACCATATAATCATTCGGGCCCATCGGTTTTGCCGGCGTGGCCGCTTTTGGCGCGGCGGCGGCGGCTGGCGCTGGCGCGGCTTTTTCTACCGGTTTCGCTTTCAGCGCTTTTACGCCTTCACGACCGGTTTCTACCGCCAGTGCGACCAGCTCGTCAAAGCTCGGATCGTCGTCACGAGCCATAAACGTTTCGACCAGCATCGGGATGTTGACGCCGGCAATAACTTCATAGCGCTCTTTATCGACGACAATGCGGCTGGCAGCATTAAACGGACTGCCTCCCCATGTATCAACGAGAAATAGCACACCTTTACTGGTATCGAGTTTAGCCAACTGAGCGTTGTACTTTTCGATCAGCGTTTCGGCATTTTCGCCTGGAACGAAATCGATCCAGCCGACGTTTTCCTGCTCGCCTAACAGCATTTCGGCTGTTTTAAGTAACTGCTCTGCAGCCCAACCATGTGTGCCTATAACAATAGCAATGGTCACTTGCTACCTCCTTTATTATTGTCAACACATCAACTTGACAGATGTATTTTTTGAATCGCCGTCCGCAAGCGAATCGATTCAGATAAGGGTTACAACGAAAAACGCATGATTTTCGTGAATTATTTTAGATATCGAAAAAAATATTTTGTGTGATGGAGATCCGTAATTTTGTTTTCGATAATGAGAAATTTCGAAGTGTAAAATATCCCGGTTACATCTCTTTGCAAAGGAAGGTAAATCTTTGCCAAAAACCAGTTGTCTCTGTTATGTTTAGCTTCCGTTTAATTAGAATGGGGTATAGGGCAGCAGCCCGTTGTATGGATCGTCACCGACGTCATTTCACTCTTTGGCCGTTTTGCGCCTGTCAATCTGGCATATCTTGCCATAGCCTTACTTTGTTTATTGCGTTACCGCCTGCATCCTTTGAGATGTTGTGGGCGCCGTTTAGTCATTCCTTAAGCAGGAGCTTGTCATGGAATTATTAATGGATCCCTCAATTTGGGTGGGTTTACTCACGCTCGTCGTCCTGGAAATTGTCCTGGGTATCGATAACCTGGTCTTTATCGCGATCCTCGCCGATAAATTGCCGCCGAAGCAGCGTGACAAAGCGCGTCTTATCGGGCTCTCGCTGGCGCTGATTATGCGTCTGGCGCTGCTGTCCATTATTTCGTGGCTGGTGACCTTAACAAAGCCGCTCTTTACCGTCTGGGATTTTACCTTCTCCGGCCGCGATTTAATTATGCTGCTGGGCGGTATATTCCTGCTGTTTAAAGCGACCACCGAGCTGCATGAACGTCTGGAAAACCGCGAGCATGACACCGGACACGGTAAAGGCTATGCGAGCTTCTGGGTGGTAGTCACGCAGATTGTCATCCTGGATGCGGTCTTCTCGCTGGACGCCGTGATTACGGCGGTAGGTATGGTAAACCATCTGCCGGTTATGATGGCGGCGGTGGTGATTGCGATGGCGGTGATGCTACTGGCGTCAAAACCGCTGACCCGTTTTGTCAATCAGCATCCGACGGTAGTGGTGCTCTGTCTGAGTTTCCTGCTGATGATCGGCTTGAGCCTGGTGGCGGAAGGGTTTGGTTTCCATATTCCGAAAGGCTACCTGTACGCGGCAATTGGTTTCTCGATCGTTATCGAGGTGTTTAACCAGATTGCGCGCCGCAACTTTATTCGTCATCAGTCCACGTTGCCGCTGCGCGCGCGTACTGCGGACGCTATCCTGCGTCTGATGGGCGGTAAACGCCAGGCGAGTACGCAACATGAGACGGATAGCCCGGCCGCGATATCGGTGTCGGAAGGCGCCTTCGCCGAAGAAGAACGCTACATGATTAACGGCGTACTGACTCTGGCGTCGCGCTCCCTGCGCGGCATTATGACGCCGCGAGGCGAAATTAGTTGGGTGGATGCGAATCTCAGCGTAGCTGAAATCCGTCAGCAGTTACTCTCTTCTCCGCATAGCCTGTTCCCGGTATGTCGGGGCGAGCTGGATGAAATTATCGGTATCGTTCGGGCGAAAGAGTTGCTGGTGGCGCTGGAAGAGGGCGCGGACGTTGCGGCTATCGCCGCGTCTTCCCCGGCGATAGTGGTGCCGGAAACGCTTGACCCTATCAATCTGTTAGGCGTTTTGCGTCGCGCGCGCGGCAGTTTCGTTATCGTCACTAACGAGTTCGGCGTGGTGCAGGGGCTGGTTACGCCGCTGGATGTGCTGGAAGCGATTGCCGGTGAGTTCCCGGATGCCGATGAAACGCCGGAAATCGTTGCCGATGCCGAGGGCTGGATAGTGAAGGGCGGCACCGATCTCCATGCGCTACAGCAGGCGCTGGAAGTTGACCATCTGGTGAACGAAGAGGGCGATATTGCGACGGTCGCGGGGTTAGTGATCGCCGCTAATGGCCATATTCCTCGTGTAGGCGATGTCATTGATGTTCCGCCACTGCGGATCACCATTGTCGAGGCCAACGACTATCGTGTCGATCTGGTTCGGATTGTTAAAGAACAGCCTGCCCACGACGAAGAGGAATAACGTCACACGCAGGAATCAAGTCTATAGATGCGGCATCGCGGACATAATCTGTCCGTTATGCCGGGCGGGCGGCGGCGCGCTGCCCGCCAGCCACTGTGGAAATTCGCTAATGGGCATCGGCTTCGCATAGAGATAGCCCTGTAACATTTGCACACCATGCTGGCGCAAATGCTGTGCCTGTGTCTGGTTTTCGACCCCTTCCGCAACCAGTTCAATATTCAGTCTCTGCCCCAGCGCGATAATAATATCGGTCACCGTTGAATTGACCGCATCGGTACCGATGGCGGCGGTGAAGGATTTATCGATTTTCAAAATATCCGGCCGCAGTTTTTCCAGCCAGGAGAGCGAGCTGTTTCCTGTGCCAAAATCATCGATGGCTAACTTCACGCCTTTACGATGCAGCTCGCGCACCAGGCGGTAATCAACGTCAAGCAACGCGTCGCGTTCCGTGAGCTCCAGCACCAGTTGCTGAACAGGTTCCGCACTAAACCAGTACTGATTAAGATCCTTGAGAAGCACGCCGTGTCGGAAATGGCTTGCCGCCACATTGATACCGATATGAAACTGATGGTTGATGGGGAAGTAGTGCCGCTGCCGAATGGTTTCCGCAATCACATAGCGGGTCAGCGGCGCTATCAGGTTATGCTCCTCGGCGATAGGAATAAAAACATCCGGTGAGATCCAGCCCTGGCGCGGGTTATTCCAGCGTAACAGGATCTCAACGCCGGTACACTGCTGCGTGCGGGCATTAAGCAACGGCTGACAAAATAGCTCAAACTCCCGTTCGGCAAGGGCCAGATTAATCTCCCAGGAAAAGCTCATTCTGCTGGCCGTTGCCAGCCAGGCGATATAACCGATCAACAGGCTAAGCAATACGGCCAGCGGTAACTGTGTCGGGAGATGTTTGAACGCCAGTACACCTGCCGACGGCCCGCTGACGCTGATAGTAAAAGGGAAATGCCGCGATGAAAGCTGGTAACGCTCTTCATCTTTTTTTAATTCCGGAAGAGTATCGACCACGCCCCGACCATATAACAGGTGCCGTTTGCCGACCGTCAGGCTGGCGCTGGTAATTTGCGGCTGCTGTGGCTCAAGTAGCATGGTCGTCAGCAAGCCAATATTCACAATTTCCATCACGCCATCCTGACCATCGGCAGAGGCGGGATACCACTGAATGAGGATCGGGCTTCCCTTGAGTAACGATTGATCCGTGGAAAGTAGCAGCAGATCGCCGGCTGCGGGAAGATCGGGCTGAAGCTGGCGTATGGGAGTATTACGGGCGCCAAAAATGCTTGAGCAGTAGAGAATTCCTTCTTTCACCAGCCCGATAGAACGAATGGTTTGCAGGCGGGCGGCTTGCTTACGCAACGGCAAATGCGCGGTCGCGCACGGAAGCTCAAGCAAGGGTAGCAGTATGTTTCGTCCGACCAGGAGAGGATGCAGCACATTGTCCAGCGCATCAACGGCATGATTCGCGAATGCAACCGTGCGATGGTGATTTAAGTTCCGCTCCGAAATAAATCGGATGCTCAGCGTAAGAATGAGCGTGACCAGTGCACAAATCGTGCAAACAATGAAACGATTACGGCGATAATGATTGATGATCCGTTGTGCTGTTTGCATGCGGGCCGCCCAATAAGCGTTGGCGACAAAAGCCAACCGCGACACAGCAAGTGTAGTGGGGAAACGTGGAGTCGACGAGGAAGAGATAAAAATTTCGCCCATCCGTAGCAGATGGGCGAAGGGAGGGAAAACGGCGTTTAATCACACTGGACTTTAATGGCCAGCCCGCCGCGCGACGTTTCACGGTATTTGGCGTTCATGTCTTTTCCGGTCTCGTACATCGTTTCGATGACTTTATCCAACGAGACGCGCGGCGCGCTGGTTCGACGCATGGCCATACGCGCAGCGTTGATCGCTTTAACCGAAGCAATGGCGTTACGCTCGATACACGGCACCTGCACCTGACCGGCAACCGGGTCGCAGGTCAGCCCCAGGTTATGCTCCATGCCGATTTCAGCGGCAACGCAAACCTGTTCCGGGCTGGCGCCCAACAATTCAGCAAGGCCTGCCGCCGCCATCGAACAGGCGACCCCGACTTCGCCCTGACAGCCGACTTCCGCGCCGGAAATAGACGCGTTCATCTTATACAGCGCGCCAATAGCGCCTGCCGCCAGGAAGTAGCGGGTGTAAATATCCGGGCTGACTGATTCAATAAAATGGTCGTAGTAAGCCAGTACCGCAG
The DNA here is from genome assembly GCF_046569525.1 of Salmonella sp. 741265055_HSA. Lineage (NCBI taxonomy): Bacteria > Pseudomonadati > Pseudomonadota > Gammaproteobacteria > Enterobacterales > Enterobacteriaceae > Salmonella > Salmonella sp. 741265055_HSA. The sequence goes on from NZ_JBKFSQ010000018.1 coordinate 27,215, forward strand.
GAACGATGCCGCACGCGCCATTGGTTGGCGCCGTCACGACGCGGCCGCCTGCGGCGTTCTCTTCGTTCACCGCCAGAGCAAACATGTTCACCCAGTCAATGACGTTCATCGGATCGCTGGAAAGCTTATCGCTGGAAACCAGCATACGACGCAGCGCAGAGGCGCGACGCGGTACGCGCAGCGGCCCCGGCAGCACGCCTTCGGTATTCATACCGCGATCAATACAGGCCTGCATGGTCTGCCAGACGTGACCGAAATATTCTTCAATTTCTTTCTTGCTATGCAGCGCCAGTTCGTTTTGCATCACCATGCCGGAGAGGGAAAGGCCGGTGCTGTTGCAATACTCCAGCATTTCTTTCGCCGATTTAAACGGATAAGGTACAGTAACCTCATTCGTCGCTTCCTGGCCGAAATGCGCTTCATCAACGATAAAGCCGCCGCCGATGGAATAGTACGTCTTGCTATAAATGACCGTGTCGTCATGCAAGGCGTGGATCTGCATCCCGTTTTCATGCAGCGGCAAATTGCCGTTGTGAAAACGCATTCCGTCATCTTTCGGGAAGTCGACTTCGTGACGTCCCTGGGCCAGTAACAGACGCTCGCGCGTTTCGACGTCGCGAATAAAACCGGGGATACTATCAATATCCACGGTAGCGGGTTCATTACCCGCCAGACCCATAATAATGGCGATATCGGTATGGTGACCTTTCCCCGTCAGCGACAGCGAGCCGTAGACATCGACAGCGACGCGGGTAACGTTATCCAGTAATCCTTTTTCGACCAGGTCATCGACGAACTGTTTACCGGCTTTCATCGGGCCAACAGTGTGGGAAGAGGAGGGACCAATCCCTACCTTAAACATGTCGAATAGGCTAATCACGATAATACTCCTGACAGGGCAACCGGGGCTTCCGGTTACGATGTTATAACTGCGCATAGTGTAAGAGGGAACGCTGGCATCAGCTTAACTATTCACATGAATTAAACTAATGAATAACCGCGTTTTTACTAATATTGCGACAGTAATCTCAAGTCGTGTCTTGCGCGCGTAAAGTTTAGTATATACACGTTGCCCTTCAGGCTGCCTCTTTGGGGGAGGCGATTGTTACCGCCTTGAGGCAACGTGAATGGCGTTGTGTACAGTCAGGGCTTTACGCCGATTTGCAGTGCCAGCTCACGAAGAATGTTTGCGGTCATGCCCCAGACGAAATAATGCTCATACCAGGAGAGCCATACGCGGTGCGAATTGCCGCGACGGTAAACATCAAGCGGGTGATATCGACCCAGTTGCAACGCTTGCGCCAGCGGCATTTCAAACACCGCAGACACTTCGTCTTCACTGGCGCGCCAGGGGAGATTTGGCGGAATAATGCCGACCACCGGGGTGACCTGAAAACCGGTCACGCTGTCTACCGGCGGTAAAACGCCAATCACTTCCACGGCTTGCGGCGGGATGGCGACTTCCTCCTGCGCTTCGCGAAGGGCTGCGGCGATAAGCGAAGCATCGGTACTGTCCACGGCCCCGCCGGGAAAGGCGACCTGTCCGGCGTGTTTGCGCAAATGAATAGCCCGCTGGGTCAACAGCAGCCCCGGTTGGGGGCGGCGAACCACAGGGATCAGTACGGCGGCCTGACGTTGATTCAACGTTTCATGAGTCATCTGCGGGCGCAAAAGCTGAAAGCGCGATAAGAAATGATCGAGCGTCAGACGGCTGGTATCCACGTATTAGTTCTCCAGTGGGTGCAGGATACGATTAACTTTATCAAAAGTTTCCTGATATTCCGCTTCTTCCTTGCTATCGGCCACGATACCGCCGCCGGCTGAGCAATAGAGTTGGCCCTGCGTTGCCGTGACGGTGCGGATAGTAATACTGGTATCCATCTTGCCGCAGAAACTCAGATAACCGATGCTACCGCACCAGGCGTTGCGTCGCTGCGGCTCCAGTTCGTCGATAATTTCCATCGCCCGCACTTTAGGCGCGCCGGTAATGGAGCCGCCGGGGAAAGCCGCGCGCAGCAGATCGGTGGCATGAAGCGAGTCCGGTAAACGGGCGGTAATGGTGCTAACCAGATGGTGAACGGCAGGAAATGGTTCGACGACGAACAGTTCCGGCACTTTCACCGAACCCGGTACGGCGACCCGGCCAATGTCGTTACGCATCAAATCGACGATCATCAAATTTTCAGCGCGATCTTTCATTGAATTAGCCAGTTTCTGCGCCTGCTGACGATCCGCCTGCGGATCGTTAAGCCGTGGAAGCGTACCTTTGATCGGGCGCGTCTGGATATGACCGTTCTCCAGTTGGATAAAACGCTCGGGAGAAAGGCTCAATATAGCGCCGTCATGTAAACGAAGAAAGGCGCTGAACGGGGCGCGATTTGCGCGGTTAAGGCGTTCGAAAGCCTGCCACTCATCACCCTCGTAGCTCGCCTGAAAACGCTGGGAAAGATTGACCTGATAGCAGTCCCCGCTGTGCAGCCAGGCCTGCACCTGACGAAACTTTTCGCCATACTCGCAACGCGTCATATTGGATTGCCAGGCCGAGGTAAGCCTGAAGGGCGTTCGGGTCGGCGCGCGCTGGCTGGTGAGCCAGCGATATCGGGCGTCTGCATCGTGATAGCTTATCAGCGACACTACCTGTGTATGGTGATCGACAATCAGCGCCCAGTCGTAAAGGCCAATCGCCATATCGGGTAAAGCGATATCGCGCGCGGCAGTATCGGGCAGAATTTCGAAACGCCGCCCTAAATCATAACCAAACAGACCCAGCGCGCCGCCCTGAAAGGGTAAGTCAGGGTCAGGCTGAGGATGAAAAGGCAGCGCCTCCAGTTGAGTCTGCAAAACGTGTAACGGATCGTCGAGAGTGACGGTGGTCGTGCGCGCAGTACATACCGTGGTTTCCTGCGCGCGCGTGGTCAGTGTGGTGACAGGATCGGCGACCAGAATATCAAAACGGTTATAGGGATGAATAGCATCACCTGAATGCAGCAGCATCGCCCAGGGCAAATGGTTTACGGGCGCAAAATAGTGTTCAGCGGCGTCCGGACGCCAGGGTAAGGTGATAACAGTGGGAGATAACGTCTTCATCATTCCTGACTCGTTACAACACTACTGGCTTACCGCCGGGTAGCGTGAAATAATTAGCGCTAACAATTTAGCAGGAGTTAATCATGTTTGCAGGTTTACCTTCACTCAGTCATGAACAACAGCAAAAAGCCGTAGAACGTATCCAGGAATTGATGTCGCAAGGTATGAGCAGCGGAGAAGCGATTGCCCAGGTGGCGGGCGAACTTCGCGCCAACCATACCGGCGAACGGATAGTGGCGCGTTTTGAGGATGAAGACGAATAACCGGCTTATACCGCCGCGACAATCTTAATCTCAACTTTATATTTCGGATTCATCAACCCGGCCTGTACGGTACAGCGTACCGGCGCATGGCCTGCGACGACCCACGCATCCCACGCCTTATTCATGGCGGCAAAATCCGCTTTATCGCTCAGGAAAATAGTGGCATCCAGAATACGTGACTTACTGGAGCCCTGTTTTTCCAGCACCGCATCAATCTGCGCCAGAGTATTCGCCGTTTGCTCAAAAGCATCGGCGTCGAGGTTTTCCGGCACGCCGGTATACCACAGCGTATTATTGTAGATCACCACGTCTGACCAACGATCTTCGGCATCAATACGCACGATAGACATCACTTATTCCTCATTTGCTTTCCATTTGAATGGCTCAAGACTGCCACAATGTGGCGTCGCCGTCACCTCTGTAACTGGCGTAAGCCTTTCTACCCTGACATAATCCCTGTGTAAATTAACAGGGGGCAGTGTGACGGACGATTTTGCAGCAGATGGCCAACTGGCCAAAGCGATAACCGGCTTTAAACCGCGCGAACCACAGCGACAAATGGCGGTTGCCGTGACACAAGCGATTGAAAATGCGCAGCCTCTGGTTGTTGAAGCCGGCACCGGAACCGGGAAGACCTATGCTTACCTCGCTCCGGCGTTGCGCGCCGGGAAAAAAGTCATTATTTCGACCGGGTCGAAAGCGTTGCAGGATCAACTCTACAGCCGCGATCTGCCGACGGTAGCAAAAGCGTTGGCGTTTACCGGTAAGACGGCCCTGTTGAAAGGACGTTCAAACTACCTCTGCCTGGAGCGTCTGGAACAACAAGCGCTGGCGGGCGGCGATTTACCGGTACAAACGTTAAGCGACGTGATATTGCTGCGCTCCTGGTCAAATCAGACGCGGGATGGCGATATCAGCACCTGCGTCAGCGTGGCGGAGGATTCCCAGGCCTGGCCGCTGGTCACCAGTACCAACGACAACTGCCTTGGCAGCGATTGCCCGCTCTACAAAGAGTGCTTTGTGGTGAAAGCGCGTAAAAAGGCGATGGACGCGGATGTGGTGATTGTAAACCACCACCTTTTTCTTGCGGATATGGTGGTTAAAGAGAGTGGGTTTGGCGAACTTATCCCTCAGGCTGAAGTAATGATCTTCGATGAAGCCCACCAACTGCCTGACATCGCCAGCCAGTATTTCGGACAATCGCTCTCCAGCCGTCAGTTGCTGGATTTAGCAAAAGACATCACCATCGCCTACCGGACGGAACTGAAAGACACTCAACAGTTGCAAAAATGCGCCGATCGCCTTGCCCAGAGCGCCCAGGATTTTCGTCTGCAACTGGGGGAGCCCGGCTACCGGGGAAATTTGCGTGAACTGTTAGCCGACCCACGTATCCAACGGGCATTTTTACTGCTGGATGATACGCTGGAGCTTTGTTACGACGTGGCGAAGCTGTCGCTGGGCCGTTCGGCGCTGCTGGATGCGGCTTTTGAACGCGCCACGCTATACCGTTCACGGCTGAAACGCTTAAAAGAGATCAATCAGCCGGGATACAGCTACTGGTATGAGTGCACCTCGCGCCATTTCACCCTGGCGCTGACGCCGCTCACCGTGGCGGACAAATTCAAAGAGGTGATGGAACAGAAGCCCGGTAGCTGGATTTTTACCTCGGCCACGTTGTCGGTAAATGATGATCTTCACCACTTTACCGCCCGTCTGGGAATTGAACAGGCAGAATCCATGCTACTGCCCAGCCCATTCGACTATACGCGCCAGGCGTTACTCTGCGTACCGCGTAACCTACCGCAAACCAACCAGCCCGGCGCGGCGCGACAGTTGGCGGCTATGCTCAGGCCGATTATCGAAGCCAATAACGGGCGATGTTTTATGCTGTGCACCTCGCACGCCATGATGCGCGATCTGGCGGAGCAGTTTCGCGCCACCATGACGCTGCCGGTATTGTTGCAAGGGGAAACCAGTAAAGGCCAACTGTTACAGCAATTTGTTAGCGCCGGCAACGCGCTGCTCGTCGCCACCAGCAGCTTCTGGGAAGGGGTGGACGTGCGCGGCGATACGTTATCTTTGGTGATTATCGACAAATTGCCGTTTACCTCCCCGGACGACCCGTTGTTAAAAGCGCGAATGGAAGACTGTCGTTTGCGCGGCGGCGATCCGTTTGATGAGGTTCAACTGCCCGACGCGGTGATTACGCTGAAGCAGGGAGTAGGGCGGCTGATTCGCGATGCGGACGATCGCGGGGTGTTAGTGATTTGTGATAACCGGCTGGTGATGCGGCCCTATGGCGCCACGTTTCTCGCCAGCCTGCCTCCTGCGCCGCGCACGCGTGATATCGCCCGTGCCGTTCGCTTTCTTGCGATTCCATCCGCCGAGTAATTTGTTACGGAGTATGGTAAGATGCGCGCTATTTTATTGATCTAAGCACGAAACCTCATGCGAATTCTGGCTATCGATACCGCCACAGAGGCCTGTTCTGTCGCCCTGTGGAACAACGGTACTATCAATGCTCACTTTGAGCTTTGTCCACGAGAACACACTCAACGTATCCTGCCCATGGTGCAGGAGATTCTGGCCGCCAGCGGCGTCTCGCTCAATGAGATAGATGCGCTGGCGTTTGGGCGCGGTCCGGGCAGCTTTACCGGTGTGCGTATCGGCATTGGTATTGCGCAAGGGCTGGCGTTAGGGGCAAATCTGCCGATGATCGGTGTTTCGACGCTTGCCACGATGGCGCAGGGAGCGTGGCGTAAAACCGGCGCGACCCGCGTACTCGCCGCGATTGACGCGCGGATGGGTGAAGTGTACTGGGCGGAATACCAGCGTGATGCGCAGGGCGTCTGGCGGGGCGAAGAGACGGAAGCAGTGCTGAAACCGGAACGGGTCGGCGAGCGGTTGAAACAGCTTTCCGGCGAGTGGGCGACGGTCGGAACGGGTTGGTCCGCGTGGCCCGATCTGACGAAGGAGTGCGGCCTGACGCTTCATGATGGGGAAGTGTCGCTCCCGGCAGCGGAAGATATGTTGCCCATCGCCAGTCAAAAGCTGGCGGCAGGAGAGACCGTTGCCGTGGAACATGCCGAGCCGGTTTATTTGCGTAACGAAGTGGCGTGGAAGAAACTTCCCGGCAAAGAATGACTCTCACTACTATTACCCCCCATACTTTATGCTGTGGGGTGGAATAGAGGTCGAGAAAAAGGAGTCGCATCATGGCGGTTCAAAAACGGTTAATAAAAGGGGCGCTGGCGTGCGCTTTTGCGCTTATGCTGAGCGGTTGCGTGACTATCCCGGATGCCATTAAAGGTTCGAGTCCGACGCCGCAGCAGGATTTGGTGCGGGTGATGAATGCGCCGCAGCTCTATATCGGGCAAGAGGCGCGTTTTGGCGGCAAAGTTGTGGCGGTACAAAATCAGCAGGGAAAAACCCGGCTTGAAATCGCGACCGTACCGCTCGATAGCGGCGCGCGTCCTATTCTGGGCGAAGCCTCGCGCGGCAGAATTTTTGCCGATGTGAACGGTTTTCTGGACCCGGTGGACTTCCGTGGCCAGTTAGTTACCGTTGTCGGCCCGATAACCGGCACGGTTGACGGTAAAATCGGCAATACGCCGTATAAATTTATGCTGATGCAGGCTACCGGCTATAAACGCTGGCATCTTGTTCAGCAGGTCGTCATGCCTCCACAGCCGATCGATCCGTGGTTTTACGGCGGACGCGCCTGGCCTTATGGCTATGGCGGTTGGGGATGGTATAACCCTGGACCCGCAGAGGTTCAGACGATAGTAACAGAGTAACCCTTTGTTTTATCAATAAAAGAAACAGCGGCTGGTCCGCTGTTTCTGCATTCATAGAGACATAATAAAAATAAATAGTGACGCGCTTCGCAACCTTTCAGTTGTGTAATTAATAAACTGGTACGCTGAGTTAATATAATGTTAACGACTTGTTTATTAACTGGGGTTGTGATGACGACGAACACTCATTTTAGAGGTGATGCATTGAAGAAGGTTTGGCTTAACCGTTATCCTGCTGATGTTCCGGCGGAGATCAACCCTGACCGTTATCAATCCCTGGTTGAACTGTTTGAACATGCGGCGACGCGCTATGCCGATCAGCCTGCGTTCGTCAATATGGGGGAGGTAATGACCTTCCGCAAATTAGAAGAACGTAGTCGGGCATTTGCGGCTTATTTACAACAAGGGCTGGGACTCAAAAAAGGCGACCGTGTGGCGCTGATGATGCCAAACCTGTTGCAGTATCCCGTCGCGCTATTTGGTATTTTACGCGCCGGCATGATTGTGGTGAACGTTAACCCGCTTTACACGCCGCGCGAACTTGAGCATCAGCTTAACGATAGCGGCGCGGCGGCAATCATTATTGTTTCTAACTTTGCCCATACGCTGGAAAAAGTAGTCGAGAAAACGTCGGTACAGCACGTTATTCTGACGCGGATGGGCGACCAGCTTTCTACCGCCAAAGGTACGGTTGTTAACTTTGTCGTGAAATACATCAAGCGTCTGGTGCCAAAATACCACTTGCCAGATGCGATCTCGTTTCGTAGCGCGCTACAGCATGGCTACCGTATGCAGTATGTCAAACCCGAGGTTGTCGCTGAAGATCTGGCTTTCCTGCAATATACCGGCGGTACGACGGGCGTGGCGAAAGGCGCGATGTTGACCCACCGCAATATGCTGGCGAATCTGGAGCAGGTGAAAGCGACCTATGGGCCGCTGCTGCACCCGGGGAAAGAGCTGGTAGTGACCGCGCTGCCGCTGTATCACATTTTTGCCTTAACCATGAACTGTCTGCTTTTTATCGAGCTGGGTGGGCAAAACCTGCTGATTACCAATCCGCGTGATATCCCCGGCCTGGTCAAGGAGCTGGCGAAATATCCATTTACGGCGATGACTGGCGTTAATACGCTATTCAACGCCCTGCTCAATAATAAAGAGTTTCAGCAGTTGGATTTTTCTTCGCTGCATCTGTCAGCCGGCGGCGGGATGCCGGTGCAAAACGTCGTTGCGGAACGTTGGGTAAAGCTGACCGGGCAATACCTGCTGGAAGGCTACGGGCTGACCGAGTGCGCCCCGCTGGTGAGCGTCAACCCGCATGATATTGATTATCACAGCGGCAGTATCGGCCTGCCAGTACCGTCAACAGAAGCCAAACTGGTGGATGACGATGATAACGAAGTCGCGCCGGGTGAGGCCGGAGAGCTTTGCGTGAAAGGCCCGCAGGTTATGCTGGGATACTGGCAGCGTCCTGACGCGACGGATGAAATCATTAAAGATGGCTGGCTGCATACGGGCGATATTGCGGTTATGGATGAAGACGGCTTTCTGCGGATTGTCGATCGTAAGAAAGATATGATTCTGGTTTCTGGTTTTAACGTTTATCCAAACGAAATTGAAGATGTGGTGATGCAGCATTCTGGCGTGCAGGAAGTCGCGGCGGTTGGCGTGCCTTCCGGTAGTAGCGGCGAAGCGGTGAAGCTTTTTGTGGTTAAGAAAGATCCGGCATTGACTGAGGATGCGTTGATCACCTTCTGCCGCCGCCATCTGACCGGATATAAGGTGCCCAAACAGGTCGAGTTTCGCGAGGAATTACCAAAATCTAACGTTGGGAAAATTTTACGACGAGAACTGCGTGACGAAGCCCGTGGCAAAGTAGACAATAAAGCCTGAGCGTTAAGTCAGCTAACGAGAGACGCCGGTTAAGCCGGCGTTTTTTTTGGCGCGAACCTAAGAGAACACGATTTGAATTACCAAATGATTGAAACGGACGATGCGCTGGCGAGCCTGTGTGAGGCTGTCCGCGCATGTCCGGCTATTGCTTTAGATACGGAATTTGTCCGTACCCGCACCTATTACCCGCAGTTAGGATTGATCCAGTTATTTGACGGGGCAAATGTCGCCCTGATCGATCCGCTCGGCATCAGCGACTGGTCGCCGTTAAAAGCGGTGCTGCGCGATACGGGAATCACCAAATTTCTGCACGCGGGTAGCGAAGATCTGGAAGTATTTCTGAATGCGTTTGGCGAACTGCCGGAACCCCTGATTGATACGCAAATTCTGGCAGCGTTTTGCGGGCGCCCGCTGTCGTGGGGGTTTGCGTCGATGGTAGAAGAGTATACGGGCGTGGCGCTGGATAAAAGCGAGTCGCGTACCGACTGGTTAGCCCGGCCTTTAAGCGAACGTCAGTGTGAATACGCGGCGGCGGATGTCTGGTATCTGTTACCGATCGCCAAAAAGCTGATGATTGAAACTGAAGCCGCAGGATGGCTGCCTGCCGCGCTTGATGAGTGCCGATTGATGCAGCAGCGCCGTCAGGAGATTCAGGCGCCGGAAGAGGCATGGCGGGATATCACCAATGCCTGGCAACTGCGTACCCGCCAGTTAGCCTGTCTACAACTTTTAGCTGACTGGCGGCTGCGTAAGGCGCGTGAGCGCGATATGGCGGTGAACTTTGTTGTGCGTGAAGAAAACCTGTGGGCGGTCGCGCGTTATATGCCGGGCAGTCTCGGTGAGCTGGATAGCCTGGGGCTTTCCGGCAGCGAGATTCGTTTTCACGGCAAGACGTTGATATCGCTGGTGGCGAAAGCACAGGCGTTACCGGAAGAGGCATTGCCGGAACCCCTGTTGAATCTGATGGACATGCCGGGCTATCGCAAAGCGTTTAAGGCCATCAAAGCGCTGGTGGCGGAGGTGAGCGCGTCGCATCACGTCAGCGGCGAGCTACTGGCATCGCGTCGGCAGATTAATCAGTTGCTTAACTGGCACTGGAAATTAAAACCGCAAAATGGGCAACCGGAATTGATTTCCGGCTGGCGTGCCGAACTGATGGCGGAGAAGTTAACTCTTCTGTTGCAGGAGTATCCGCGTTAACGACGGTAATTGCCGGGAAAACGGCCAGTGAAATAAATGTCCGTATTCGGAATAATGTAAAAAAATAAAAAAGGCAGAAGAATCTGCCTTTTTTAATCCAGGAATTTTCCCATAAAAGAGCTTATTTTGACTCTTCGGCTTCCGGCAGCGTTACGTTAAGTTCAAGGATGGAGATATCACCATCTTTTTGCTCAAGCTGGACGGTAACCATTTCCGGATCGATTTGTACGTATTTACAAATGACCTCAAGAATATCTTTACGTAACTGCGGTAAATAATGCGGTTCGGCATCGCTACGGCGACGTTCCGCGACAATGATTTGCAACCGCTCTTTTGCAATATTAGCGGTACTCTTTTTCCGCGAGAGAAAAAAATCCAGTAATGCCATAATTTATCCTCCGAACAGGCGTTTGAGGAAACCTTTCTTCTCTTCTTCAATGAAGCGGAAAGGACGTTCTTCTCCCAACAGACGATCTACGGTATCTGCATAGGCTTTACCCGCATCCGCAGTGGCGTCAAGAATCACCGGTTCGCCCTGGTTAGATGCGCGCAGTACGGATTGATCTTCCGGGATCACCCCGACGAGTTTAATACGCAGAATCTCCAGTACATCTTCCATGCTGAGCATGTCGCCTTTATTTACGCGGCCTGGATTGTAGCGCGTCAACAGGAGATGTTCTTTAATCGGTTCTTCGCCATTTTCTGCGCGACGAGATTTCGATGCCAGAATACCCAGAATACGGTCCGAGTCACGGACAGAAGAGACTTCCGGGTTGGTCGTAATGATCGCTTCATCGGCAAAATAGAGCGCCATCAGCGCCCCGGTTTCGATACCCGCCGGCGAGTCGCAAACGATGAACTCAAAGTCCATCGCTTTCAGTGAGTCCAGTACCTTAGCGACGCCTTCGCGCGTTAGCGCGTCTTTATCCCGGGTCTGCGACGCCGGAAGAATGAAGAGATTTTCAGTACGCTTATCTTTGATCAGCGCCTGATTCAGTGTCGCATCGCCCTGAATGACGTTTACAAAATCGTAAACGACACGACGTTCGCACCCCATAATCAGATCGAGGTTACGCAGTCCGATATCAAAATCAATGACGACAGTTTTCTTTCCCTTCTGGGCCAAACCTGTAGCGATGGCCGCGCTGGAGGTGGTCTTGCCAACGCCCCCTTTACCCGAAGTAACAACAATAATGCGTGCCATAAAAATTCCTTGTTAAAAAGGGATCAATTCAACGGTTGAACTGTCAAAGCGTTGTCTGCTAAACGCAGGCGCGCCGCTTTGCCATAAAATTCTGCCGGGATTTTATCACTCAGCCAGTAAACACCTGCGATAGAGACCAGTTCTGCCGTCAGATGGGTACAAAAAATTTGCGCTTCCCGATCGCCGCTCGCCCCTGCCAGCGCGCGACCTCTCATCATGCCATAGACATGGATATTGCCGTCAGCGATAAGCTCTGCGCCAGCGCTGACGTGACTTGTAACAATCAGATCACATTGTGGAGCATAAATGCGCTGACCGGAACGAACCGGAACATCAATTAATCGCGTTTTTGTGATGGGATTAGCGTTTTGCGGCGGTTTGCTGGGCGTTGCCGGCTCAACGGGCGCAGGCCGAACCGCTTTCTCTTTACCTTCAGTCAGTAAAGGAAGACCCATCCGATCGATTTCTACTTTCAGGCTGGCGTCTTTACAGCCGCTCACGCCGATAATGCGTAAGCCGGTTGAGGTCACGATCTTATGCAGTTCCGGCCAGTTTACCGGGCTTTCAAGACCGCTAACGTTAATAACGACAGGGGCGTGTTTTAAAAACGCAGGAGCCTGCGCTATTTTGTCTTCTAACGCCTGACGAATAACCTCTGGTTCCGCTTCATGCAAATGAACCACTGATAAGGTGAAGCTACTGCCTTTAAGCTCGATTGGCGTGTTTGACATCCTGGCCTTACTCAATTTGCTATTTATCATCTCCGATACGGAGTGATATTCCGAAGTCCAGAAGGCATGTTATAGTCAGTATTATATTGAGGCAAGTCACCATCCCGTTAATTCAGAGTAAAAGTATGTTTTGTGTGATCTATAGAAGTAGCAAGCGCGATCAAACCTATTTGTATGTCGAAAAAAAAGACGATTTTTCGCGGGTGCCTGAAGCATTGATGAAAGGATTCGGTCAGCCGCAGTTAGCGATGATGCTGCCGCTTGATGGACGTAAAAAATTAGTCAATGCCGAGCTCGAAAAAGTAAAACAGGCGTTAAGCGAGCAGGGCTATTATTTACAATTGCCGCCGCCGCCGGAAGATTTGCTGAAACAACATCTTTCTTCGGTAGGACAAAATACGTCGCACGCTGACCGTTAAACGGTATTCGGCGCCGCGCCTGAATTCCATCATGATCTTAGGGGAAAATATGTATCAACATCGTAACTGGCAAGGTGCCTTGCTTGATTACCCGGTAAGTAAAGTGGTCTGCGTGGGCAGTAATTACGCAAATCACATCAAGGAGATGGGCAGCGCGACGCCGGAAGAACCCGTGCTTTTTATCAAGCCGGAAACCGCATTGTGTGATATTCGTCAGCCGCTGGCGATTCCGGCGGATATGGGCGCTGTTCATCATGAAGTTGAGCTTGCCGTGTTGATTGGCGCAACGCTCCGCCAGGCGACCGAAGATCATGTACGTAAAGCGATAGCCGGTTATGGCGTGGCGCTTGATTTAACCCTGCGCGATATTCAAGGGAAAATGAAAAAGGCCGGACAGCCCTGGGAAAAGGCCAAAGGTTTTGATAACGCATGTCCGATTTCAGGCTTCATTCCTGTCGCGGCCTTCTGCGGCGATCCGCAAAATACGCTTATCGGACTTAACGTTAATGGCGAGGTTCGCCAGCAAGGGTCGACCGCGGATATGATTCATCCTATTGTGCCTCTTATCGCCTATATGAGCCGCTATTTTACGCTCAAAGCCGGGGACGTGGTGCTAACCGGCACGCCGGCAGGCGTGGGGCCATTATTAAGCGGCGATGAGCTGGACATTCGTTTTAATGGCGAAACGTTGTCTACCCGCGTTCTGTAAAATCTGCTTGCCGCCTTCAGCGGCGGTAAAACTTGCATCTGCAGGCCAGACTGGTTATAAGGTGCAGCTTTAGTGCAATGGCGGATACTTTAATGAGCGATACACCTTTCTGGCAACGTAAAACCCTGGATGAAATGACCGATGCCGAGTGGGAGTCGCTGTGCGATGGCTGCGGTCAATGCTGCCTGCATAAGCTGATGGATGAAGATACAGATGAAATCTACTTCACCAACGTGGCGTGCAGGCAATTAAATATCAAAACGTGCCAGTGCCGTCATTATGAACGCCGTTTTGAATTTGAACCCGACTGTATCAAACTCACTCGCGAAAACTTGCCAGACTTTGAATGGTTGCCGATGACCTGCGCCTACCGTTTGTTAGCGGAAGGTAAGCCCTTGCCGACGTGGCATCCGCTGCTGACTGGATCGAAAGCCGCTATGCATGGCGAGCGAATTTCTGTCCGTCATATCGCGGTTAAAGAATCTGAAGTACGGGACTGGCAGGATCATATTTTAAATAAACCGTCGTGGGCAGAATAAGTCTTCGGCAAAACGGCTGATTGTTTACAATTCTTTAATTTACGCCGGGCGACCCCTGAAACCAGGAATTACGTGCAAATTCCGTCACCTGGCGTTATCACCGCCTTCTATTCTTCCCTGACGCGCCTTGTCGCTGCGCTCGCGCACGTATGGCGGCGACTCTATACTTTCAAAGCAGTATATCGCTGCCTATCCTGAGGAGTTACCCCATGAATAACCAACCGTTGCGCGTTTCAAAGGATCAGCCCAGGAAGCCTGATAAGACACCCGAAGACGAAGGAAAAAATCCAAAGAAAAACCAAAAGTAGTGCTGTAGGGTATCTTTAATAACTATGGTTCGTTGGAGGCTTTATGTCTGAACGTCCTGATTTAGTCGATCCATTACCAGAGGATGAGCAGCTTCCTGGTGAAAATATTCCGGATACGCCAGAGGGAGACGATCCTCTCGACCCGGATACCCAGAATGAGGTTGAAGATCCTCGTAGATAGCGTCTTGTGCTATTAACCAACCGCCTGAGGCACCGTCTGTGCCAGGCGGTTTTTTGCATCTTCTAAAGCGAAACATCCTGATAATCCTCAGAAAGATAGCCTATAATTTTTTGTACGTTAAAATAGTAGCGCGTCCATGACGACACTGTCTTATTGCGCTTAGCCGTTTGCGAGTTCAAAGGAGGAAATCAATGAACAGCGAAGAGTTGACACATAAAGCAGAAGAGGAAATCGCGGCACTCATTAGCAAAAAGGTCGCCGAACTACGGAAGAAAACCGGGCAAGAGGTTTCCGAAATAGAGTTCGTGCCGCGAGAAACGATGAAAGGGCTTGAGGGATACCACGTTAAAATTAAACTACTCTAGCGTTTAATTAGCGCCATTAATCACCTGGCTACTGGGCGGGACGCCGCCCAGTGGTGACGGATTTACCGATGTCAGGCTTTTTTCTGTTGATACATTTCCTCGCCCTGATGGTCTTCCTCTACCCAAAAATGAATGTTGAACCGCGCATCATCGCTCAGCTCTACCCGATGCCAGTATTGCGGCGGACTGGTGGCGAATTGCCCGGCATTAATCACCACTTTCACTTCGGGTTCTGTCGCGGTTTCATTCGCAAAGCCATAGTAGGTCACGGTGCCTTCCATCACGCAGAGTTGTCCGAAAACGCCTGCCGCTGTGTTGTGATGAGAGAGCAGTGCCGCCGGAACATTCTCTTTGGTGAAAAAGGGGGTAGAGCGTTTAACTTTCCAGTTTGCCGGGATGCGTAAGTGGGACATAAGACATCTCCCTGATGTGGTGATTAAAAGATGTATTTAATATACACCTTTTAATCACTGGCAAACAACGCTTCGGGCAAAAAAAACGCTCCCGAAGGAGCGTGTGTATCAACGACCGAACAGGTCGCGTTTTTTAGGCTTAAATGCCTGGGCTATGACGACGGCTATCGCCACCACAAGGTAAGCGGCAAAGATCCCCAACAGCCATTGCGGCATCTCCAGCGTTAAAAACGACCACTGGCGTTCGGCGCAATCACCGGATGCCACAAACACCTGCGGCAGCCATTTACCCAACGGCAACCAGTCTGGAAAGCGCGCCATAAAGTCACAGGTCATGAACGGCGAGGGATGCAACTGAATCATCGTATGTTCATACGCCAGTTGTAGACCCCGCCAGGCGCTGTAAATCCAGATAACCATTGCCACGTATCGCAGCGGCGTTTTCGGCGCTATTGCGCCGACCAGACCCGCGCCCATCACGCCAAACAGGGCGCAACGTTCGTAAATACATAGCACGCAAGGTTTAAGTAACATGACGTGCTGGAACCACAGCGCCACCATTTCCAGCGCCAGGGCGGTAAACGCCATCAGTAACCATGCGCCCCGACCCCGTGAGCACTGGTTTAAAAATCGCAACATAATAATTTCCCTGCAACATGCGTAGAGACCGCAGTGTAAACCAATTCAATTCATGCGCCACTAGCGGGAAATGAAATAATGTGTAATTGGATAATTATCAGGCAAAAATCGGAGCCGGGCGGTGTATTGCCCGGCCAAACGTTACGAAAGCGTTGCTAACCATCCTGCCTGAGTCATCCATTCGGTGACCGGCGCAAGAGTGAATTCGACGCACAGTAGCCCTATCAGGGTCAGTACGATAGTGTACGGTAACGCCATCCAGACCATACGGCCATAGGAGAGACGGATTAACGGCGCCAGCGCGGAGGTCAGCAGGAATAAGAATGCCGCCTGACCATTTGGCGTCGCTACCGATGGCAGGTTAGTACCGGTATTGATGGCCACGGCTAACAGCTCAAACTGTTTTAAGCTGATAGCGCCGTTTTCCATTGCCGCCTTCGCTTCGTTGATATAAATGGTGCCGACAAAGACGTTATCTGAGATGGAAGACAACAGGCCGTTAAAGAGATAGAACAGCGTTAGCTGCGCGTGTTCAGAGGCTTGCAAGACAAACTGAATAATCGGCGCGAAAAGATGTTGATCGATAATAACCGCCACAATGGAGAAGAAAACGGTTAACAGCGCAGTAAACGGCAGCGACTCGGTAAACGCTTTGCCGATGGCGTGTTCATCGGTGACACCCGTTAACGCGGTGGCCAGAATAATAACCGACAGACCAATCAGCCCCACCTCCGCGAGATGGAGGGCGAGGGCGGTAACCAGCCAGACGCCAATAATTGCCTGGACTATTAGTTTAATTTTATCCTGGCGGGTGCGCTTCTTACGGCTTTGATCGTCGAATTGCTGCAAGACGTCGCGGACTTTTTCGGGCAACGTTTCGCCATAGCCAAACCAGCGCATTTTCTCGACCAGCATACAGGTTAACAGTCCACATACCAGTACCGGGACGGTGACAGGCGACATCCGTAAAAAGAAGTCGCCGAAATGCCAGCCAGCCGCTTTAGCGATGATCAGGTTTTGCGGCTCCCCGACCATGGTCATGACGCCGCCCAGCGCCGTCCCCACGCCTGCATGCATCATCAGGCTACGCAAGAATCCGCGGAATTGCTCCAGCACCGTTTTGTAATGCGGATCGATATGGCTGTCGTCCAGCATATCGTTCTCTTCGCCGCGCGATGAGGCCACACGATGGTAAATTCCGTAAAAACCGACGGCGACGCTGATCACCACCGCAACGACGGTAAGCGCGTCAAGGAAAGCTGACAAGAACGCGGCGGCGACGCAAAAGGCCAGCGACAGAACCATCTTCGAGCGGATACTGAGTAACAGACGGGTAAAAATAAACAGCAATAATTGCTTCATAAAGTAGATGCCTGCCACCATAAACATCAGCAGCAGCAAGACTTCCAGGTTGGCGGCAACCTCTTCACGTACATGGGCGGCGCTGGTCATGCCGATGATGACGGCTTCAATGGCCAGTAACCCGCCGGGCAGCAGGGGATAACACTTTAACGCCATCGCCAGGGTGAAGATAAACTCTGCCACCAGCAGCCAACCGGCAATAAAGGGATTAGCTAAGAAAATGAATGGGTTAACAATTAAAAAGACAAGTAGTGCCAGTTTGTACCAGTCGGGCGACTGGCCTAAAAAGTTGCGCCACATGGCGCGACCCCATGAGATCTCCATGAAATTTTTCCTTACCTAGAAAAATGAAATAGCGTTTTTATGTTTAAACACAGAGAGTAGCGAGCGCGACGAATGCAAGCAAGTCCTTAACGATATTGGCAGGCAATATCAGAAATGGTGCCTTGATCCCCTTTTTCTTCATTGCGTCCGCTATCAGGTGTTACGCCCGTCTGGTATGATGAGTACAACTATGTTTTGCTGTGTAATGGAAATCTCACTATGGTCATTAAGGCGCAGAGCCCGGCGGGTTTCGCGGAAGAGTATATTATTGAAAGTATCTGGAATAACCGCTTTCCTCCGGGCACGATCTTACCGGCAGAACGAGAACTCTCCGAACTGATCGGCGTGACGCGCACGACATTACGCGAAGTGTTACAGCGGCTGGCGCGAGATGGCTGGTTGACCATTCAGCATGGCAAACCGACAAAGGTTAATAATTTTTGGGAAACGTCAGGGCTGAATATCCTTGAAACGCTGGCCCGCCTTGATCATGAAAGCGTTCCGCAACTGATCGACAATTTGTTGTCGGTGCGTACCAATATTTCTACTATCTTTATTCGCACCGCGTTGCGTCAACACCCGGATAAGGCGCAGGAAGTGCTGGCCACTGCCCACGAAGTGGCCGACCATGCCGATGCATTCGCCGATCTGGACTATAACATCTTTCGTGGTCTGGCATTTGCCTCCGGCAATCCTATTTACGGCTTGATCCTGAACGGCATGAAAGGGTTATACACCCGCATTGGTCGCCACTATTTCGCCAATCCGGAAGCGCGCAGTCTGGCACTGGGTTTCTATCATAAATTATCGTCGTTATGCGAGCAGGGCGCGCACGACCAGGTGTATGAAACGGTGCGGCGTTACGGGCATGACAGCGGCGAGATTTGGCATCGGATGCAGAAAAATCTGCCCGGCGATTTAGCGATTCAGGGACGATAATCCCGCGATGCCCGGTAAGCGCAAACACTACCGGGCAGCATCTCGATTACAGCGTGTTCATCCGCGGCGGACAACGCTCCAGCAGTTCTACGCTGCCATCTTCATTTTGTTGCTCCAGCATCACATCAAAGCCCCATAACCGATGCACATGTTTCAGCACCTCTTTGCGGCCTTTATCCAGCGGCGCGCGGTTATGCGGGATATAACGCAACGTCAGCGATCTGTCGCCGCGTAAATCCACATTCCAGACCTGAATATTCGGCTCCAGGTTGCTCAGGTTATACTGTGACGACAGTTTTGATCGAATCTCCCGATAACCTTCTTCGTTATGAATGGCGGAGATCTCCAGATAATTATGCCTGTCATCATCAAGTACCGTGAAAAAACGGAAATCACGCATCACTTTTGGCGACAGGAACTGGCTGATAAAGCTTTCATCTTTAAAATCGCGCATGGCGAAGTGCAGCGTTTCCAGCCAGTCGGAACCAGCAATATCCGGAAACCAGTATTTATCTTCATCCGTGGGCGACTGACAAATACGCTTGATATCCTGGAACATGGCAAAGCCGAGCGCATAGGGGTTAATTCCGCTATACCAGGGGCTATTATAGGGCGGCTGAAATACGACATTGGTATGGCTGTGTAAAAACTCCAGCATAAAGCGTTCCGTCACTTTGCCTTCATCATACAGATGGTTCAGGATGGTGTAGTGCCAGAAGGTCGCCCAGCCCTCGTTCATGACCTGCGTCTGTTTCTGCGGATAAAAATACTGGCTGACTTTACGCACGATGCGCAGAATTTCGCGCTGCCACGGCTCGAGCAACGGGGCGTTTTTCTCCATAAAATAGAGCAGGTTTTCCTGCGGTTCAGCGGGAAAGCGGCGTGCTTCGGCGACAGTTTTTTCTTCCTCGCGTTTTGGCAGCGTGCGCCACAGCATATTCACCTGGCTTTGTAGATACTCTTCCCGGCTTTTTTGTCGCGCTTTCTCTTCCTGCAACGAGATTTTCTGCGGGCGCTTATAGCGATCGACGCCGTAATTCATCAGCGCGTGGCAGGAGTCGAGCAGTTTTTCTACTTCATCCACTCCGTAGCGTTCTTCACAGCGGGTAATGTAATTTCGGGCGAAAATCAGGTAGTCGACGATAGAGCTGGCATCCGTCCAGCTCCGGAAGAGATAATTATTTTTAAAAAAGGAGTTGTGGCCGTAACAGGCGTGCGCCATGACCAGCGCTTGCATGGTGATGGTGTTCTCTTCCATCAGGTAGGCAATGCAGGGATTAGAGTTGATCACAATTTCATAAGCCAGTCCTTGTTGACCATGCTTATACAGACGTTCCGTCTCAATGAACTTTTTGCCAAACGACCAGTGCGGATAGTTGATCGGCATCCCGACGCTGGAGTAGGCGTCCATCATCTGTTCGGAAGTGATGACTTCAATTTGGTGCGGGTAAGTATCCAGTTGGTAGAGTTTCGCCACGCGGTCTATCTCTGCCAGATAGACATCCAGCAGATCAAATGTCCAGTCGGGTCCATCGCTCAAACGTGTGGTGTCCTTGTTCATGGAATCAATCGTTGCCATTCGCGCACCCTCATTGTTGGCGACGCTCTCTGTATGGAGCGCCTCCTTTCAAGCATAGAACACCATGTTAAAAAACGACTTGATCGTGAAAACTTTTCTTTGCGATTTCCTCCACTCTGAACGCCAAAAAAACGGGTATTGGCATCATTTTATGCTGTATAGCCATGCCGCGTAGCAGGAGATCCCAAACCAGTGGGATCGCTTGCCTTTAGGGTATATGTGAAGCACGTCACCATAAAAAAGTCATATGTTGAATAATGTTTTCATCTGAGTTATCAAGATGTAATCAGAAGATTGTTCTTTTACTATTAACGGAGTGGCTATGCGAGTTGTCATCCTGGGGAGTGGCGTAGTTGGCGTGACCAGCGCCTGGTATTTGAGTCAGGCGGGGCATGATGTCACCGTCATCGATCGCGAATCCGGCCCGGCGCAAGAAACCAGCGCGGCGAATGCCGGACAAATTTCACCGGGATATGCGGCGCCCTGGGCGGCCCCTGGCGTACCGTTGAAGGCGATAAAATGGATGTTCCAGCGCCATGCGCCGCTGGCGGTGCGTCTGGATGGCACCCCATTTCAACTGAAGTGGATGTGGCAAATGCTGCGTAACTGCGATACCCGGCATTATATGGAAAATAAAGGCCGCATGGTGCGCCTGGCGGAATATAGCCGCGACTGTCTGAAAACGCTACGCGCCGTGACCGGTATCGAGTATGAAGGCCGCCAGGGGGGAACGCTGCAGCTCTTTCGCACCGAGCAACAGTATGAGAACGCCACCCGTGATATCGCCGTGCTGGAAGATGCCGGGGTGCCGTATCAGCTCCTGGAAGCCAGCCGACTGGCGGAGGTTGAACCCGCTCTGGCTGAGGTTGCGCATAAATTAACCGGCGGGCTGCGCTTACCGAATGATGAAACCGGGGACTGTCAGCTCTTTACCCAGCGTCTGGCACGCATGGCGGAGCAGGCGGGCGTAACCTTTCGCTTTAATACTCCCGTGGAAAAATTACTGTACGAAAATGAACAGATTTACGGCGTGAAATGCGCCGATGAGATCATTAAAGCAGATGCGTATGTCATGGCGTTTGGATCGTATTCGACGGCGATGCTTAAAGGCATTGTTGATATTCCGGTGTATCCGCTGAAAGGCTATTCATTAACCATCCCAATCGTCGAGCCAGACGGCGCGCCGGTATCGACGATTCTTGATGAAACCTACAAAATCGCTATTACGCGTTTTGATAAGCGTATTCGCGTGGGGGGAATGGCGGAAATCGTGGGCTTTAATACCGACTTACTGCAACCGCGCCGCGAGACGCTGGAGATGGTTGTGCGCGATCTCTTTCCGCGCGGCGGTCATATTGAGCAGGCCACATTCTGGACCGGCCTGCGCCCCATGACGCCGGACGGCACGCCGGTAGTAGGACGCACCCGTTATAAAAATCTGTGGCTTAATACTGGACACGGCACATTAGGCTGGACGATGGCCTGCGGTTCAGGCCAGTTGTTAAGCGATATCTTGTCGGGTCGTACGCCAGCGATACCCTACGACGATCTGAGCGTGGCGCGATACCGTTCCGATTTTATGCCCACCCGCCCGCAACGTTTGCATAGCGCGCATAACTGATAAAGGAAGTGAAATGACCCGCCCTATACAGGCCAGCCTTGATTTACAGGTAATGAAACAAAATTTGGCTATTGTGCGCCGGGCGGCCCCAGAGGCGCGCGTCTGGTCGGTAGTGAAAGCCAACGCCTACGGCCACGGTATTGAACGCGTCTGGAGCGCGCTGGGCGCCACAGATGGTTTCGCTATGCTCAACCTTGAAGAGGCGATTACCCTACGTGAGCGCGGATGGAAAGGGCCGATATTGATGCTGGAGGGGTTTTTCCATGCGCAAGACCTGGAGGCGTATGACGCTTATCGGCTGACCACCTGCATCCACAGTAACTGGCAGTTGAAAGCGCTGCAAAATGCGCGGCTTAACGCGCCGCTGGATATCTATGTCAAAGTCAACAGCGGCATGAACCGACTCGGTTTTCAGCCTGAGCGGGCGCAGACCGTCTGGCAGCAATTGCGGGCAATGCGCAATGTCGGTGAAATGACCCTGATGTCACATTTTGCTCAGGCCGATCATCCGGAAGGTATCGGGGAGGCGATGAGGCGTATTGCGCTGGCGACAGAAGGTCTGCAGTGTGCATACTCGTTATCAAATTCGGCAGCGACGCTGTGGCATCCCCAGGCGCATTATGACTGGGTCAGGCCGGGCATTATTTTGTACGGCGCGTCGCCGTCAGGAGAGTGGCAGGATATTGCCGATACCGGACTAAAACCCGTGATGACGCTGAGTAGCGAAATTATTGGCGTGCAGACGCTGAGTACGGGTGAAAGGGTAGGCTATGGCGGAGGGTATTCTGTGACTCAGGAACAACGCATTGGCATCGTCGCGGCGGGTTATGCCGATGGCTATCCACGCCATGCGCCGACCGGGACGCCCGTGCTGGTGGACGGTATCCGTACCAGAACAGTAGGCACCGTTTCAATGGATATGCTGGCGGTGGATTTGACGCCGTGTCCGCAGGCGGGAATCGGCACGCCGGTTGAATTATGGGGCAAAGAAATTAAGGTCGATGATGTCGCCTCTGCGGCAGGCACGCTGGGCTATGAGCTACTGTGCGCCGTAGCGCCGCGCGTGCCGTTTGTGACAACGTAACCTAACTCAGGCTAAGGCGTCGACCGGTCCACCGGGGGCGGGTCGACGTTGTCCGGCGACCTTATTCTGCTTCGTCTTCGGCGACGCGTACCCCAATCTTGCGTACCACGTTATCTTCTTTTTCAGCTACCGTCCAAATCATGCCGCCAAACTCCACCTGATCGCCGACGACCGGCGCAGCGCCCAGCAGTTGCTGTATGATTTCACCCAGGGTTTGTTGTTTATCCCGGTATTCCGTTCCTTCCTCCAGCCCGTAGATAAGCGCCACGTCGGCGAATTTCGCATTCGCTTCGAGGATAAAATCGCCAAAGAAACGCTGATCTAACGAAACCGGCGGCGACTGGCTGAACAATTTGCCCAGCGCTGGCAGATCGCGCTCCCGGCCAATCACGCAGAGTACGTCGCCTTCCTGCAGGCGAGTGCTACCCGTGGGGTGAAACAGTTCATTATTGCGAAATAGCGCGGCAATGCGGGTTTCGTTCGGCATATGCAGGTCGCGCAACGCCGCGCCGACGCACCATTTGTCGGCGCTCAACTGATAGATGAATTGCTCCCACGGATTATCAGGATGGATGTCAAGCCCCACGCGCGATACTGGCCAGCCAACCGGAGGCACGACCACTTTGGCTCTCTTCGCCGCCCATGACAGCGATGTTCCCTGCAGGAGCAGCGACACCAGTACCACAAAGAAAGCGACATTAAAGAACAGGCGAGCGTTTTCAAGCCCGGCCATCATCGGGAAAACGGCGAGAATAATCGGCACCGCGCCGCGCAGTCCGACCCAACTGATGAAAATGCGCTCCCGAAGATTGAAGCCGCGAAAAGGCAGCAGGCCGGTAAACACCGACAATGGGCGGGCGAAGAAAATCATCCAGATAGAGAGAATAAGCGCAGGGACGGCAATCGGCCACAGATCGGAAGGCGTCACCAGCAGTCCCAGGACCAGGAACATGGCGATCTGCGCCAGCCAGGCCAGTCCGTCAAAGTTTTGCAGGATGCCGTAACGGTTGCGAATCGGACGGTTTCCTAACAGGAATCCGCACAGATAGACCGCGAGAATGCCGCTGCCTTCAAGCGCGGTCGTCAAAGCAAAAATCAGAATACCGCCGCTGAGCGCCAGCATCGGATACAGGCCGCTGGGCAGAGAAATACGGTTGATCATCTGCTGTAGCAGGTAACCGCCGCCCAGGCCAAAAACAATACCGAGACCGAACTGCTGGATAATATGGACGGCAAACATCCAGTCCAGACCGGTTTCATGTTTCTGGATCATCTCAATTAATGTAATGGTCAGAAAAACGGCCATCGGGTCGTTACTTCCCGATTCGATCTCCAGCGTGGAGCCTACACGTTCGTTTAGCCCTTTGCCGCCAAGCAGAGAAAAGACCGCTGCGGCGTCAGTGGAACCGACTATCGCGCCGATAAGCAGACCTTCGATAAGATCCAGATGAAACAGCCAGGCGGCCATCATACCTGTTAACCCCGACGTGATCAGCACGCCGAGCGTCGCCAGCGACAGCGCGGGGCCCAGCGCTACCCGGAAAGAGCTGGCCTGGGTGCGCATGCCGCCATCGAGTAAAATAATCGCCAGCGCCAGGTTACTGACCATATAAGCGAAAGGATAATTATCGAAAGGAATACCGCCAATGCCATCCACACCCGCTAACATCCCAATGGCGAGGAAAATGACCAGAATCGGGATACCCAGTCGCGATGAGAATGAACTTAACAGGATACTGCTGGTTACAAGGATGGAACCTAAAATAAATAGACTAATAATTGTTGCAGCATCCAACGTTTTATATCTCCTGACTCACACGACTTCGTATTATTTAACATTAACATAATAACGGCCAGGGCAGCGTTTTACTTAGCCTGTCGGGGACTTTTTTTACAATTGCAGCGTAGGATGGCCAGATAAAGTGAGTTGAGTCCCCTGGCGCGTATTTTTAAGCGTCGCGTTTGCCCCGATAGGGAGCGTCACCGTACGCTGTTCATGCCCGAAGTCGAGACCGGTAATCAGCGGAACGGACAGACGGGAACGTAAAAACGCGTAGACGCTCTCCAGAGAATAGCCGGCGTCATACTCGTTGGGCGCCGCGCCGCTAAAGCTGCCGAGAACGATGGCGCTCTGGCGGTTTAAAATTCCGGCGTACTCCAGTTGCAAAAGCATACGCTCCACTCGGAAAGGATGCTCATTGACATCTTCCAGCACTAAAATTCCTTTATCGATAGTCGGCATCCAGGGCGTACCGATAAGGGAAATCAACATCGCCAGATTTCCGCCCCATAAGGTGCCTTGTACGTCGCACTGAGGGCCGTCGCCTTGCCACTCTACGGTAAATTGCGCCTTGCGTAGCGCCAGCCAGAAATGTTGCTCGGTGAACGTATTCAGCGTTTCGGCGCCAAAATTTGCCGCCAGCATAGGACCGCTAAAGGTGATGACATTGGCCTGCGCCAGGAGTCCAGCCTGAATCGCCGTAAAATCGCTATGACCGCAAATCAGTAAGGGATCGCACTGTTGCCGGGAGGCGAGCGCCTGCCAGTCGATACGATCCAGCAATCGGCTGGCGCCATAGCCGCCGCGAACCGGCATGACGATCGTATCCGGCGAAGTTAGCGAGGCCAGCGAATTAACATCGGCCAGCCGTTCCGCGTCCGTACCGGCAAAACGCTGATAGCGGCGACGAATCACCTCGTCATTCTCCACCTGATGACCCGCGTCAGTCAGGCGCTGAACGCCGCGTAACGCGGCCTGTTGGTTAATACAGTAGCCCGAGGGGGCGATTAAATGAAACAGAGACATGGTAATTCCTTGCTGACAATAGAATGCAAATGTATATCATGCCGCATATATTAGGCGATGTCCCTCGTTGTGCGACGTTTCTGGATGCGCACCAGGGAGGCAACCTAAGTGCCTGGCCGGGGCGGTATGACCTCTTCGGCAGATAAGTTACGGCTATAAGGATAGATGACGTGAAATTAAGATGGTTTGCTTTTTTGGTAGTAATACTGGCTGGCTGTAGCTCAAAACAGGATTACAGGAATCCGCCGTGGAATGCCGAAGTGCCTGTAAAGCGTGCGATGCAGTGGATGCCCATCAGTGAAAAAGCCGGGGCGGCATGGGGGGTTGATCCGCATTTAATCACCGCGATTATCGCCATTGAATCCGGCGGCAACCCTAACGCGGTCAGTAAATCCAATGCGATTGGCCTGATGCAGTTAAAGGCGTCGACCTCCGGGCGCGACGTTTACCGTCGTATGGGCTGGCGTGGCGAACCGACCACCAGCGAGCTGAAAAACCCTGAGCGTAACATCTCAATGGGCGCGGCGTATCTGAGCATTCTGGAAAATGGGCCGCTGGCCGGCATCAAAGATCCGCAGGTGATGCAATATGCGCTGGTCGTCTCTTATGCTAACGGCGCAGGCGCGTTATTGCGTACTTTTTCATCCGACAGGAAGAAGGCGATAGAAAAAATTAACGATCTGGATGCGGACGAGTTTTTTGAACATGTTGTTGATAATCATCCCGCGCCGCAGGCGCCGCGCTATATCTGGAAGCTTCAGCAGGCGCTGGACGCCATGTAGTTTAGTGTGAAGATTATTCTCGCACTTTATTCGCTCTTTCTCGGGCCTCGCGCTCAAGCGAAAAAATAATCCGCTGCAACTCCCGCTCCACCGCCGGGCTAACGTTAAGGAAACGAAAGCTCAGGCGGGGAGTGGTGATCGTTTCATTTTTCCCATCAATCACTTTACGCTCGCTGATGGCGATAAGCTGGGCGTCAACGTGAAGAATCCCCCATGGCCCCATGTTCAGTTCAACCTGCGAAAAGCGTGCGCCTTCGATTAGTCCGTCGGGGATGGCGGATTCCAGTAGCGCGCCCATGCCGCCCAGGGAAAGATCAAACAGGCGAAAATGTAACGTACGGGTGTCCGGTAGCGTGGTGACGCCGTAATAAGGCGGATACAGCGGCGCGCCAATGCGAAAATACTCCCGGCGCTGGATAAACCACAGTGACGACGGCAGGGGCGTGATAAAGGCCGGCAGCCGCTGATATTCGCCTGTAACGAGTTGCGGCAACGTGAACTCGACTTTTGCGCCCTGCGTTTCTGCGATAATGGCTACCTGCCCGGCGCGTAATACGGCGCTATTTTCATATTCCTGGCTGCCGTAATCCACGATGAGTTTTTCCGGGGCTACCACCAAAATTTTACTGATGAATTGACCATGCGCCCATGAAATACGCAGTGGAACCTGATTTTTATTTAAATCCCGTAGCACGCCTAATATCGCTAATGGATTTTTTTTCAGGAACTGCTCATTGTAACCACTCACACGAAATAACCCCTGATACGCAGACTATCGTTGGGTTATCGGCATCGGTAGAAAGAACTTAATAGCGATAAATAAATTTTTATGTCCGCGAGATAAATCAGTGTTCAGAAATGCGACGCTCGACTTTGCCTATACTTAAAACGTTTTTACTGGAAAGAGGATTTGCAAATGGGAATTATCGCCTGGATTGTTTTTGGTTTGATTGCCGGCGTTATCGCCAAATTGCTTATGCCAGGGCGCGATGGCGGGGGATTTATCCTGACCTGTATTCTCGGTATTGTCGGGGCGGTCGTTGGCGGATGGCTGGCGACGATGTTTGGTATTGGCGGCAGTATCAGCGGCTTTAATCTGCACAGTTTCCTGGTCGCCGTGGTGGGCGCGATCGTGGTGCTGGTGATTTTCCGCCTTCTGCGACGCGGCTAACCGCTGCAAAACGTTTAAGCGTTGACCCGGTCAGCGCCGGGTCAACCTACTATAAACACGCGTTACTGCGTCGCTGCAGACGGCGTTTTTATCGGCGTTGCGCTTAACGATGCCGGACGAGTAGACGGTACGCTATCACACGGTTTTTCCTGCGGACAAATCAGATCGAGCATTTTCAGCGTCACGCCGTTGGTCCAGCCAAAGCCGTCCTGAAGGGGATATTCGCCGCCGCCACCGCCGGTTCCGGTACTGCTGACGTCATATTTTTCGACCAGTTTTTTCTCGCGATCGTAGGTGTGCTGCACATTGGTTAAAAAGCGCCAGGTGACTTCCATTGCCACGTCATCCTGCCCATAATTTTGTAATCCTTCGGCAGCGACCCATTGTAACGGCGCCCAGCCGTTTGGCGCATCCCACTGCTGTCCGCTTTTAACCGAGGTGGTAGCCAGCCCGCCAGGCTGTAGCAGATGCGCCTGGGCCGCCGCTGCCACTTTCGCGGCGCGATCTTTCGCGGCGGCGTTTACATAGAGCGGGAACAGCGCGGCAGCGGTGAGTTGGTTACGGATTTTATTGTTCTGCAGATCGTAGTCGGCATACCAACCCTCTTTGTTATTCCACAGATGCATTTCAATGGCTTTTTGCCGCGCGTTGGCCAGCGCGTCATATTGCGAGGCTTTGGCCCGATCGCCCGCCGCAGCGCTGGCGCGGGCGAGGGTTTTCTCCAACTGATACAGCAGAGCGTTAAGATCGACAGGGACAATCGTGGTGGTACGAATGGTACTGAGCTGCTGCGGATTATCCATCCAGCGGGAGCTGAAATCCCAGCCGGAGGCGGCGGCAGATCGGAGGTCCCGATAGATCTCCGTTGCCGGGCGGTTGGGGTTGCTTTTGGCGGTAGCGATATCTTCAACCCAGGATTCAGGGCGGGGCGTATCCCGATCGTCCCAGTAGCGGTTGAGAACGCTGCCGTCTTCCAGTTTGACGACGCGTTGGTTTTGTTGCCCTGGCTGCAATGTCTCAACGCCCTCCATCCAGTAGGCGTACTCTTTTTGCAGTTGCGGCAGGTATTCTTTCAGCGCATCGTCACCTTCATGTTGCGCCAGTAACTCAACCATAAACGCAAAGAAAGGCGGCTGCGAACGACTCAGGTAGTAGGTACGGTTGCCGTTGGGAATATGCCCCCAGGCGTCAATTTCGTAACCAAAGTTCGCCACCATATCCGCCACCTTATCCCAGTGCCCGCTTTCCGCCAGCCCCAGCATCGTAAAGTAGCTGTCCCAGTAGTAAATCTCTCTGAATCGCCCACCCGGCACGACATAGGATTCAGGCAACGGCAAGAGCGAGTCCCACTTTTCGACGTTTTTAGTTGAACGGGTCAGCACTGGCCACAGGCCATCAATATGTTCACGCAATGACTGCCCGGCAGGCGGGACATATTTTTCACCCGCTTTCGGCAGGGTGAAGTTAACATCAACAAAATGACGCAAATCGAAGCCGGACTGGTTCCGCTGCATACGATAATCCGCAAGAATCATGAGCGGATCGCTATTAGGTATGGCATCAGCAAAGGTTTTCTGATCGGGGAAGAGTTTTGCATTCTGGACATCATTAAAGAGCGGGCCAAGCAAAATATCCGGCGGCTGCGGAGTTTCAGTGTCGGAAGACGGGTCTGCGGCAGTTGCCGAAAACGATGCAAACGTCAGCAGCGTCCCTGCCAGCGCCAGTTTTATGGCTTTCTGCAGTAGAACAGAACGGCGAATCTCTGGGGGTATCATCAAGTTATCTCCTTAGCGGTGAGCCAAAGCCAACGGCATTTACCATGACAAAACCTTAGTCTACGATGACCAGATACGCGTGATTGAACCGCTATTTTGCGAACAAACAGACATTTTATTGAGACAGAGTTTATAGGCGCGCGCGTGGAAAACGGGGTATACAGACAAAAAATCCACGCCGGGACGTGGATTTTAGCGTAATGATTTGTCGCCTTAACCCGGATAGATACCGCGATCTTTACGGGCCAGCAGAATGCGCTCACAGGCGACAATATAGGCTGCGGTGCGCAGAGAACAGGATTTCTCAGCCGCTTTCTCCCAGACATGGACGATCGCGTCGGTCATGATTTTGTCCATGCGCGCGTTGATCTCTTCTTCGCTCCAGAAGAAGCTGGCCATATCTTGTACCCATTCGAAGTAGCTGACGGTTACGCCGCCTGCGTTACAGACCACGTCAGGCACCACAAGGATACCACGGCTGGCCAGAACATCATCAGCATCCGGATAGGTCGGGCCGTTAGCCCCTTCCAGCACCAGCTTACACGTCAGGGCTTCCGCGCGCTGACGAGTTATCTGGCCTTCAAGCGCCGCCGGGATCAGAATATCCATCTCCAGACGCCAGAACGCATCGCTGGCGATAGTTTCCGCGCCCGGGAAACCGGCAATCTGTTTGTGTTCTGTCTGCCATGCCGTGAGCGCTTTCATGTCAATACCGGTGGCGTTAAACAGCGTCGCGGTATGATCCTGAATCGCCACGACACGGGCGCCAGCGCCTGCAAACAGACGCGCGGCTTCGCTGCCGACGTTACCAAAACCCTGAACCGCAACGCGAGCGCCTTCAACGGCGATATTCGCCCGACGCGCGGCTTCCAGCCCGCTGACGAAAACGCCGCGCCCCGTCGCTTTTTCACGGCCCAGCGAACCGCCAAGATGGATAGGCTTACCGGTGACGACGCCAGTGACCGTCGTGCCATGATTCATGGAATACGTATCCATCATCCAGGCCATCACTTTACCGTTAGTGCCGACATCCGGCGCAGGAATATCTTTCTGCGGCCCGATGATAATGCCGATCTCGCTGGTATAGCGGCGGGTCAAACGCTCCAGTTCACCTTCCGACAGCGAGAACGGATCGACGCGGATGCCGCCTTTGGCGCCGCCGTACGGCAGATTCAGCGCGGCACATTTGATGGTCATCCATGCTGACAGGGCCATCACTTCATTGAGATCAACGTCAGGATGGTAGCGAACACCGCCTTTACCCGGACCTCGGGAGAGGTTGTGCTGCACGCGATATCCTTCGAAATGACGAATAGTGCCATCATCCATTTGTACCGGAATATCGACGATCAGAGCGCGTTTTGGGTGGCGCAGAGTATCCACCCAGGGGGATAACTCGCCCAGATAAGGGGCCACACGCTCGATTTGTTGCAGGTAGGTATTCCAGGCAGATGTGCTGCTATCTGAAGCGTAAGATAACTTATCCATGATAAACCTTAGTGATAAAAGTAATATGTTCTTTAATTGACCGTGGTACATAGTAGATCACACCATGTAGCGATAAATTTAACACTTTTTTAAACAATTAACTCAGATCAAAAATGGCAGGCAGTTGGATTTTCGTTATGATTTTGGATGAGAAGTGGTTAACTATCCGCTATAAGAGGTGATATATCGCTAATTATGCAATTAATTGCTTAAATATGCGTAATATGTGCAAGGCGGCTATTTGTCATAATTATGACGCACCTCTAAAAGTAAACATTATGATAACGACATGTATCAATGTTATGTCGTTCTGTCGGCGGGGAAACGTCTTCGCCAGGCGCGTAAAAAGATAAAAATAACCGGAGTCAGACGGCGCTGGCCCCGGTTTACCTCTTTATTGTTGACGCGACTCAAGCCACACCAGCACCAGCGTCGACAGTGAGCACATCAGCAGAATGCCGACAAACCACAGTAAATACCACATCGCTCTCGCTCCCTAATAAAGTTCATGATCGTTGCGGCGGAGGGTCTCCAGGTTGATACGCCCCAACATTTTGTAATAGCTCCATAGCGTATAGAGCAGTACGATCGGCAGAAAAATCAGCACAATCACCAGCATGATTTCGAGCGTCATCTGGCTGGAGGTGCTGTCCCACACCGTCAGGCTGGAGAGAGGACTAACACTCGACGGCATCACAAAAGGAAATAGCGTTATGCCGGCGGTAAAGATGACGCAGGCCTGGGTCAGGGAAGCGAACAGAAATCCACGAATAGTCTGACCGCGAAGGCAGGCATAGAAAGCCAGAATCGGCAGGATCATACCGAGCAACGGGATGATGAGCAGTAGCGGCGAGCGTATAAAGTGGTTCATCCATGCGCCAGGGAGTATCGCCACGCCTTTTAAGAGCGGATTGGAAGGACCGTTGGCATCTTGCGTGAGTAAGACAAAGCCATCAACGCCGGCCCACAGCCAGTAACCGGCCAGCAGGAAGCAGATCACGATCAGCAGCGCGCTGTGGCGGGTGGCCGACAGAGCCCGTTGACGAATAACGCCCTCCGTTTTCAACTGTAACCAGACGCCTCCTTGCATAATCACCAACGACAGGCTCAATAATCCACACAGTAGGGCAAAGGGCGAGAGTAACTGCCAGAAGGTACCAAAATAGTCAACATGAAGCTGCGGCGTGAAGGCAAACGGCACGCCTAAAAACAGGTTGCCGAACGCGATGCCGAATACAACTGGGGTAACCAGGCTGCCGATAACCAGACCGGTATCCCACAGCGCGCGCCAGCGGGCATTGGCGATTTTACCCCGATAATCAAAGGCCAGCGGGCGAAAGAAGAGGGCACACAGCACCAGGATCATCGCCACATAAAAACCGGAAAACGCGGCGGCATAGACCCGTGGCCAGGCGGCGAATAATGCCCCGCCCGCGAGAATCAACCATACCTGGTTTCCTTCCCAGTGGGCGCCCACGCTATTGATCAATACCCGGCGTTCGTCATCGTTGCGCGCTATCAGCGGGAGCAGGCAACCGACACCCATATCAAATCCGTCAGTTACCATAAATGCCACCAGGATGACGCCGATCAGCAGCCACCAAATGAACCGCAACGTTTCATAATCCAACATGATTGTCTCCTTTATCCCTGTTGTTGCGCTTGTTGTTGATGTTGCATGGCGCTCGGCCCAAGACGCGCGTACTTCTGCATCAGATAGACTTCCGCGATTAAAAACAGGGTGTAAAGTCCGAGGATAAGCCCCATTGAGAAGGCCAACTGGCCCGGCGTCAGCGCGGAGTGAGCGTACCAGGTCGGCAGAATGTCCTGAATCGCCCAGGGCTGACGGCCAAACTCCGTCATAAACCAACCGGCTTCAATGGCAATCCACGGTAACGGCAGGCTCCAGAGCGTCATACGCAATACCCAGCGATGCTGGTCGATACGCATTCGCAGCGTCTGTATCAACGCAATCAACATCACCACTAACAGCAGCGAACCGCAGCCGACCATAATACGGAAACTCCAGAACACCGGCGCCACCTGAGGAATAGCGCCACGCTGGGCCGCACGATATTGCTCCGGCGTCACATGGTTCATATCCGGGGCATATTTCGCCAGCAGAATGCCGTACCCCAGATCGCCCTCAACGGCGTGAAACGCATTCAGTACCTGCGGCGAGCGATTGCCTTGCGCTATCTCCTGCATGAGCAGCCAGGCCTCCCGGCCACGCTTCAGGCGCGGCAGAGCGTCGTCCATCAGGTTTTTTAACCCCGGAACCGGCGTATCCAGCGAATGGGTGGCCAGAATACCCAGCAGAGCAGGGATCTTCACGGCAAACGCATTACGCTCCTGTTCCTGCTGCGGCCAGGCAATCAGATGAAACGGCGCGGGCGCGGGTTCGGTTTGCCATTCGCCTTCCATCGCCGCCAGTTTCACCGGCTGAATTTGGGCGACTTCGTAGGCCGAACTGTCCCCCAGTTGCAGGGTTCCCAGAATGGCCAGGGTGCCGAATACTGAGCCGATAGCAAACGAGCGCAAGGCCACCTCACGCTCGCGGCCACGTAGCAGATACCAGGCGCTGATGGACATAATAAACATGGCGCCGGTGACATAACCGGACATGACGGTATGGACGAATTTCACCTGGCTCACCGGGTTAAAGACCAGATCGCTGAAGCTGCTCATTTCCATCCGTAATGTATCGATGTTGAAATGAGCGCCGGTAGGATACTGCATCCAGCCATTGGCATTCAGAATCCATAATGCTGAAATATTGGAGCCGAAGGCCACCAGCCAGGTGACCAGCAGGTGTTGGTATTTATTCAGCCGCTGCCAGCCGAAAAAGAACAGGCCGACAAAAGTGGATTCGAGAAAGAAGGCCAGTAACGCTTCCATCGCCAGCGGCGCGCCGAAAATATCGCCCACATAGTTGGAATAGAGCGACCAGTTAGTCCCGAACTGAAACTCCATGGTCAGGCCGGTAGCCACACCGAGAGCAAAATTGATCCCGAAGAGCTTGCCCCAGAAACGCGTCATATCGCGGTAGACGGTTTTCCCCGTCACCACATAGATCGTCTCCATGACGGCCAGCAAAAAAATCAGCCCAAGCGTAAGAGGAACAAATAAAAAGTGATACAGCGCGGTCAGCGCAAACTGCCAGCGCGATAAGTCAATGACATCCCACATGCTAACTCCTGTAGGCAGAAAGAGAGTAAAAAGCTAATCAGTACCGGACACCGGTGACGTTCCTGTTGAGAGCGTTAGCGCGTCTCCAGCCATCGGCAGACTTCATCCAGGCGCTGGCGCGAATCGGCCAGATCTTCCGGGGCCGCCAGTACCAGCTCCGGCAAAGGACAAATCTCATAGCTATCGAGCAACGGCCCTTTAAGGGCGTCCAGACAGCGCACATGCCAGAGATGGCGCAATGCTGTGGCGTTGATTTGGCTTTCGCCATACCCGGAGATGCGAATCTGGATGTTCCCGTGTCCGCATAAACGCGCCAGAAAAAGACGATCGGCCTCGCTGAGCGGCAGTTGGGTCAAATTGATGCTGTGAGGTTGCGACGCCGGATCGCGTACGTGCGCCAATAATTCATGGGCCAGCGGCAGTCCATTCATCAGGCCAGCGACAGGCGGAGGCAGCAGAGAGTCGTCAGGCAATGTATCGGCGGTAGCCGTTTGCCATAATGTCAGGGGCGCGCTACCTGCTTCCAGACGATCCGTCAGCAGACGTCGGTTATGCAGATGGCGTACCCGCCACAGGCCGCAGAAGATGGTCTCCTGGATCTCGCTTTCACTCCCGTCCGGATGCTGAATGCGTACCGAGACTTCGCCTTCGCCCAATAACGTATTGAGGAATGAGAGATCATCGGCATTCAGGGGAGATAACTCCCATCCCAGCACGTCGCCGACTTCCGGGATGCGCCGGGCAAGCTGACCTCGCAGATCGGTCAACAATGCCATCACCGCCGGGCTGTGAGCGCAGCGCTCCAGCGCCGCCATACTTGGGTCGCCATTGACCTGACAGGTGAGCGGTAAGGGATTCATCGAGAAACTGGCGTCATCAGGCTGCGTACCTGGCCCCAGCAGATGAAAAAAGGCGTTGCTCATTGTGCTGTCTCCTGCGCTGCGGGAGTGTCAACCATCGAACGCATCAGCGTGAGCAGTTCAGCCCAGGGATGAATGCCGCTGAGCGCGCCGCGCAGCTCGCCGTCTGTAAAAACCAAGGTCGCCGGAAACCGACGCACATTAAAACGATCGCCGATAGCTTCGCTTTGTTCAAGGTCGGCCACCGCCACCTGCCAGTCAAACTGCGGGAACTCACGCAGGAGCTCGGCAATCATCACCGGGTTATCGCTGACTTCCGGCGTACGCCGCGGATCGCTACTTAACAGGATGACGCCATCTCCAACCCGTTTGAGCCAGTCGTCTACCGTGGAAGCCTCTACCGGTTGCCATCCCCGGGTTAACAGGCGTTGCCATAGCGCAGAGAACGGGGTGTCATTCGCCACTTCTCTTGCCCTCCAGACGTGTCTGATACTGACGTATGCGCACTCCCTCATAATTTTCCATCGACAGGCATTTATAGTTCAGGCAGCGTGCGACCTCATTTGCCTGCGGTACGATCCCCCAGGCGGCCAGTTGCGCCAGGGCGGCCAGTTCCGCCGCCGGTAGCTGGCCGCGAGCTATTTCGCTCAGGCTACCGCCGTAGTCGTCCAGTAGCGCCGGTTGCAGGCCGACCAGCGCAATGTGACAGGGCAGATGCCCGCGGATGTCGGCCAGCGCCAGAACTTCGGAAAAACTGTTTTGATGCAGGCTCATTTTTTTGGCGCTGAGATACGCGGGGATTTTCTCGCCGGCATAGGTTCGCAGGCTGCCCGGCGCCAGACCGTAATCGATCGCATCAAGGAGCAGGAGATGGCTGGCTTGCTCTACATAACCTAACAGATTTAGCCCTTGCGTACCGCCGTCCACAATTTCTACCTCTTCAGGCCAGTGATATCGGGCATACAAACGCTCCGCGACCCGGATACCGAATCCTTCATCGGCCCACAGCAGGTTTCCTAACCCCATCACCACTATGCGTTGCGCATTCATGAGGGCTCCTTGTCGTGCGGTTTGGGGAATTTATGGCTGCGATAGCCATTGATCATGGTGGAGATCACCGTATCGTCGGACATAATGTCTTCCCGGATAGCGAGGTAAACGTGCCCGACGATGAAGGCGGCGATCAGCCACATGCCCAGTCGGTGCCAGCTGTGAATATCGATGGAGTTGCCGCCGGTCCAGTAGAAAAATTCAACCACATAGCGGAACGGCGCAAAGATGGCGTACTGGCTATGCTCGCCAAACAGAGCGAAACCGGTGAGGATCATAAATACCGATAACAGGAAATAGCCGAACATCGCGGCCTGCGCGACAGGGTTATGTCCGATGTCGCTCCCCGGTTTTTTCTCCAGAAACAGATACCAGCGAACCACGGAGAAAGCGCCTTGCCACCAACTGCGACGCCAGACCGGGACGATAAACAGCTCTCGCGAATAGCGGTTGCCGACACAGGCCCAATAAATTCGCCCCAGCAGTAACACGGTAAAGATCATCGCGGCGGCAAAGTGGATCAGCCGGATATAGCCCATATAAAACAGATAGGTCGCCTCGCCACTCACCGACGGCAGCGGTCGGCCAATGAAGTAGCCTGTTACCATCAGTACCAACATGCAGGCCACCGTTAGCCAGTGCCACAGGCGTACCGGCGCTTCAAACACATAGTGGCTGACGGCAGTATCACGCGCCTCCCCGACGCGTGGAGATAGCTTTCCAGTCATCGTTCTTTTCCTTAACGCTTAGCGTACCTGGACGGCAATCAGTTCGCTGCCGTCGTCGCCGAGCACGTGGGTTGAGCAGGCGAGGCAGGGGTCGAAGCTGTGCAGCGTCCTCAGGATTTCTAACGGTTGGTCGGGAATCGCCATTTGTGTTCCCATCAATGCCGCTTCATAGGCGCCGATCTGTTTTTTAGGATCGCGCGGGCTGGCGTTCCAGGTGGTGGGAACCACGCACTGATAGAGTTCAATCTTCTGATCGCGTATTGACGCCCAGTGTCCCAACGCTCCGCGAGGCGCTTCGGTAAAACCGATGCCGCGGCAGTGCTGCGGCCAACTGGCCGGTTCCCATTTCTCGGTATTGGCGGTGGCCAGGTCGCCGTTTTTCAGGTTGGTCATAAGCCTGTCGAAAAAATACTGCAGCTTACCGACGGCCCATTGCGCTTCGTGCGCGCGGCATAAAATACGGCCAAGCGTAGACTGGATACCGGAGAGCGGCAGTTTAAGGGCGGACATCATGCGATCTACCGACTCTATGGTGGCGGCGTCCCCTTTGTGGTACGCGATAAGCGTTCGGGCAAGCGGGCCGACTTCCATGGCATGACCCCGCCAGCGCGGCGCTTTAATCCAGGAGTAACGTTCCTGCTCGTTGAGCTGCTGGATATGCGTATCGCTGCCTTTGACATCACCCGGGTTGTACCAGGGATCGGTAATGCCGTCAAAAGGATGACGCCCCAGCCGATCGTCCGGATAGCGGTACCAGGCGTGATCCACAAACTCCTGTATCTGCTGCGGATCGGCCAAATCTACCGGCATGACATTTTTAAAATCGCCATTGACCACCGCGCCGCCCGGCATTAACAGGCTTTGCTGGCTGAAGTCGTTGGCAATGTCCGGAAATGCGCCGTAGCTCAGCACGCATTTATCCGACAGACCGGTGCCAATTTGACTCCATGCTTTATTGAACTGGCCGATAGCCAGCGCGTCCGGAACCATCACGTTGTTAATGAAGTCGGCGGTGCGGGTGATGATCGACTGCACCAGGTTGAGGCGCTCCATATTGATAGCCCCGACCGCGCCGCTTTGATCGAGATTGATCGCGCACGGCATTCCGCCGACGATCCAGTTAGGATGGGGGTTCTTACCGCCAAATATGGTATGGATTTTGACGATCTCGCGCTGGAAGTCGAGGGCTTCAAGATAGTGGGCAAACCCCATCAGATTAGCCTCTGGCGACAGTTTGTACTGTGGATGTCCCCAATAGCCGTTACGGAATATCCCAAGCTGGCCGCCATCGACAAATTTCTTTAATCGATTTTGTACGTCAAAGAAGTAGCCCGGCGATGACATCGGCCAGGCGGAAAGGCTTTGCGCCAACTGCGAGGTGGCGCGCGGATCGGCTTTCAGCGCATTCAGAACATCAATCCAGTCCATGCCGGCTAACTGATAAAAATGGACCAGATGATCGTGACACCACAACGTAGCCAGCATGATGTTACGTATAATATTGGCGTTATCCGGTACCTGGATACCAATCGCATCTTCGATAGCGTACACCGATGCCAGAGCATGTACCCCGGTACAGACACCACAAATACGCTCAACAAACGCCCAGGCGTCACGCGGGTCACGGCCTTGCAGAATGATCTCCAGCCCGCGGAACATTGTGCCGCAGGAAACGGCATTGGTAATGACGTTTTGCTCATCAATGTTCACTTCGCAGCGCATATGCCCTTCGATGCGGGTAATCGGGTCCACGATCAGACGACGACCGGCGTCGTTAACGGTATAACCCTGGGTTTGATACTGGTTACTCATGCCTGTTTATCCTCATTGTCCGGCTGTTGTTCGGCTTGCGCTAACTGTTGTTTGTGGCGTTTACGTTGGTTGAGCGCGCTGGCGACAGCGTGACCGCCAACGCCCGCCGCGACCACGCCCAGCGCGGTCAGCCCCACCGTATCGGCGGTTGAATGGGTACCCATCTGGGGAATATCCACCACGCGGCTATAAAACGAGCCGCGAT
This sequence comes from Salmonella sp. 741265055_HSA, assembly GCF_046569525.1. Lineage (NCBI taxonomy): Bacteria > Pseudomonadati > Pseudomonadota > Gammaproteobacteria > Enterobacterales > Enterobacteriaceae > Salmonella > Salmonella sp. 741265055_HSA. The sequence continues at coordinate 65,735 of NZ_JBKFSQ010000018.1, forward strand.
CCCAGAAACCATTTTCTGAACATCCCAGACATCCGTGACCGGACTGGATAGGAAAGGAGACGCCGTCATTCCAGCGTGTGGAGGAGCAGGCGTTATAGGTGGTTGGCCCTTTACAGCCCATCTTGTACAGACAGTATCCCTTGCGGGCGGCGTCATCATCCCAGCTCTCGACAAATTCACCGGCGTCAAAATGGGCGCGACGGTAGCATTTATCGTGGATACGCTGACCGTAGAACATCAGTGGACGGCCCATGCGATCGAGTTCCGGCAGACGATCAAACGTCACCATATAGGTGATAATGGCGCTCATGACATCCGGGATTGGCGGACATCCAGGGACTTTCACGATCGGCTTGTCGGTGATCACTTTATCGATAGGCGTTGCCTGGGTTGGATTGGGGCGGGCGGCCTGGACGCAACCCCAGGAGGCGCAGTTTCCCCAGGCGATAATAGCGCTGGCGCCCGCGGCGGCTTTCTTCAGTTTTTCAATAAACGGGCGGCCGCCGCTGATACAGAACATCCCTTGTTCTCCTAACGGCGGATTGCCTTCCACCGCCAGAATGTATTTCCCGGCGTAGCGAGTGGTAATATCGTCGAAGACTTCTTCGGCCTGTGCGCCGGCGGCGGCCATCAGGGTGTCGTCATAATCGAGGGAAATCAGCGAGAGGATCACATCTTTGGCTAGCGGGTGCGAGGAACGGATAAAGGATTCGGTACAGCAGGTGCATTCCAGTCCATGAATCCAGACCACCGGAATCCGCGGTTTATTCTCCAGCGCCCAGGCGATCTTTGGCGTCATTCCGGCGCCCAGACCCAGCGATGTGGCGGCAAGGCTACAGAATTTGAGAAAGCTGCGTCGGGTCACTCCCTTACGACGCATGGCTTGATAAAAGGTCTCCTCGTTATTCATAACGCGTATTTTTTCTCCTTTTTGCACCACGCTCCGCCAGGGGCATAAGGCGCTTTTGCGGGTCCGTTGACGTTCCGCCAGCAAGGTAAATCATTGTGTTACGCGAGAGCGCGGAAACGAGCCCGATTCACTTTGCACCGGCGTATATCGCCAGAAATAATGTGAAAAAAGCGTATCTGATTAACGATAAGAAACAATGTGAAGTGTGTGGGTATAGCTTATAGCGGTATATTTATACCCATTATCGGTTTTTCGGCGAAAGGGCCGTGGCGGGGAAGGACGGTTGAGCTTGTTCCAGGATGAGGTTTTCAGCGAGCAACCTCGGGTAGATTTAGCCTGGTCTCGCCATTTCAGGGATACGTAAGTTGACGCAAAAGGAGGGAGGATTTGATGTCATCGTTAAAAGAAGCATACTTCGTGATGATTTTTATATAAAATGGTGGTGCTGGTTTTAAAGGAATGCAAAAAAGAGACTGTTTGAAAGAGGGCGTCCCATGAAAAATAACATCAGATTTGACTTGTCCGATTATTTGATTCATTTTTTTCGGGACGTTGATTTAGAGACCGGTAGCCATATTTATTTGCCTGAACACTGTGGTTTTAATAATCAGCACCACGCCTGTTTCATTGATGCTAAATATTTACTTCGATTATCTTTACGCAGTCATAAAATTTTCTCGTCCTGGTCATACCGAAATGGGCAACGAACCGTATATGGTGACTCCCCGGTGGTATGCTTTACAGATATGCCGATTGCAGCTTATTTAGAGACTGGTGTTCGCCGATTAGAACGAAATGAAAAAATCGGTTTATATGCAATCGTTTTACCTAAAGAGCAAATGTTTAATTATGGGGCAAGGCCAGTCATATATGGGTTGGATCAGCATAACAATGCTCGATACTCGCAAGGCAGAAACGGGGAACGTATTCTTGATGAAACTGTTCTTCCTTTGATTGAGCAATATAGATATGTTACTTATGTTCCGGGTAAGGTTGACTGGACGCATGAGCGCGAATGGCGATGGCCATATCGTGGTGATATTAAAGGTTTCCTTAATCATATTAAAGAGTATGGTATTCCGGAAAACATTGAAAGCACTCCAGGGTTTGATTTTAAATCAAGCGAAATAAATGGTGCGGGAATAATCGTCCCGTTTGCAGAAGATATCCCTACCGTAGCTCACGATATTTTAACTTTAATTGACCGGGGTATCATTGGAAGAAATACTTTCAAATTCATTATAGCTGTAGAGAGTTTACAATCATGGACCCAGCTCTCGGAACCGGGTGCGTTACTGTCCTGTATTAATGATAATACATTTGAATTTGAATCTTTTTTTGATTTATCTGCATCTAAAGTAAAAAATTATGCTGATTCTATCAATGATTATGTAAATGAATTATATTCAAAAAAAGATTTTTTAAATGATAATTATGCAATGGAATTTGGAAATGCCTGGGTCTGGATTCATGATAACCAATCCCAGGTGGTACGGGCGTTACTGCAGGCTGGAATGATCGAGGTTAATAAAGAAGGGCGGTACTTATTAGATGTTAATTTGGCTTCTGTTGATTGGCCATTAAGAAGAAAAGAAGCTTTCGCAAGTCATGTTGCGGGATGGCTCAAACATCGTTTTGACATCGAAGCGGGAAGGTATTCCGTTCAGGGAAAAGATCATTATGATGCGCTCCCAAGTTATGAGACGCCGCTAAAGGACCAGCATCCTTTTTATAATCATACAGTGAATGTCGACTGGTAATTAAGAAAAGAACTTACCCTGTTAGCTCTGCGTTAATTTAACGCATTGATTTTACAGATGAATGAAAGACATTAGAGGCTATTATAAAATGATTATTTAGCTCATCGTATAAGAGCCTGTCCCATTAGGCTATTTTATTCGCCATTTTGGGACCGGGCAGTGCTCAAAATCCTCACGTACTACGTGTACGCTCCGGTTTCTGCGCGCTGGCCGGCCCCAAACTGGCTTCAGCAATTACGCCTACTGGGATAGGCTCTAAGTAACTTACACAACTGTCGTGAGTTGCATTACTTTCAGCGCTATCTAACCTTTTATCGAAAGATGAATTTCCAGCTCTTCTAAAAGGCTCATTGTTAGCCGCGTTTCTACGCTCTCATCTGAGATACTATAAAAGATAAAATCCACGCAATGGCGTGGATTTTATAGGGTTTTACCGCTGTTATGAGATTCAGTAAAACCTCATAAGACAACAAATGTTATTTAGACGTTGAACAGGAAGTTCATTATATCGCCATCTTTAACGATGTAATCTTTGCCTTCCGCTCGCATCTTACCGGCTTCTTTCGCGCCTTGTTCACCTTTATAGGTAATAAAGTCGTCAAAGGCGATAGTTTGGGCGCGGATAAAGCCTTTTTCGAAGTCGGTATGGATTTTACCTGCTGCCTGCGGCGCGGTTGCGCCAACCGGAATGGTCCATGCGCGAACTTCTTTCACCCCGGCGGTAAAGTAGGTCTGGAGGTTCAGCAGGCGATAACCCGCGCGAATAACGCGGTTCAGCCCCGGTTCTTCCAGACCCAGTTCAGCCATAAATTCGTCGCGCTCGTCATCGTCCAGCTCAGCAATATCAGCTTCGACGGCGGCACACACCGGAACCACGACCGAACCTTCTTTCGCGGCGATTTCGCGAACCTGGTCCAGATACGGGTTATTTTCAAAACCGTCTTCATTGACGTTAGCGATATACATTGTCGGCTTCAGCGTCAGGAAGCTTAAATAACGGATAGCCGCTTTATCTTCGTCCGTCAGGTCCAGCGAACGCAGCATCCCCGCTTCGGCCAGGTGCGGCAGGCATTTTTCCAGTGCGGCCAGTTCCGCTTTGGCGTCTTTATCGCCGCCTTTGGCTTTCTTCTGTACGCGATGGATAGCGCGCTCGCAGGTATCGAGGTCAGCCAGCGCCAGTTCGGTATTGATAACATCAATATCTTCTGCCGGATTTACTTTACCCGCCACGTGGATGATATTGTCGTTCTCAAAGCAGCGAACCACGTGACCGATAGCTTCGGTTTCACGGATATTGGTCAGGAACTGGTTACCCAACCCTTCGCCTTTGGATGCGCCTTTTACCAGACCGGCGATATCCACGAACTCCATCGTGGTTGGTAGAATGCGTTGCGGTTTAACAATCTCAGCCAACTGGTCCAGACGCGGATCGGGCATCGGCACGACACCGGTATTCGGTTCGATAGTGCAGAACGGAAAGTTTGCCGCTTCAATACCGGCTTTTGTCAGCGCGTTGAACAGGGTGGATTTCCCGACGTTGGGCAGACCGACGATACCGCATTTGAATCCCATGATTTAACTCACCTTAATATCTTAATAATCAACCTGTTATAGAAAACAGATTGCAGAAATGGAAATAACTTCGCCTATTATACACGGCGTGCGGCAAAAATGCCGCACATCACTGGTTATTGCGCCTTAAAGGTATGCAAACGGCTTGTTGCTTTGGCCAGACCCTCTTTGAACCACAATTCCGTACAGCGTGCCGCTTCGTCAATGGCCTCATCAATTAATTTTTGTTCAGAAACAGGGGGTTTACCCAGCACGAAACCAACAACTTTATTTTTATCGCCTGGATGACCAATTCCAACACGTAAGCGGTGAAAGTTGGGATTATTACCCAGCTTGCTGATGATGTCTTTCAGACCATTGTGGCCGCCGTGGCCGCCGCCAAGTTTAAATTTCGCGACGCCCGGAGGGAGATCCAGCTCGTCGTGAGCGACCAGAATTTCTTCCGGCTGAATACGGTAAAAACTGGCCATTGCGCCAACTGCTTTACCACTGAGGTTCATGAACGTGGTGGGTACCAGCAGGCGAACATCTTCCCCTTCCAGCATGATGCGTGAGGTATAGCCAAAGAATTTAGGCTCTTCACGCAACGGCGCGCGCAGGCGCTCCGCCAGTAAATCGACGTACCATGCGCCTGCATTGTGTCGCGTCGCGGCATATTCCGCACCGGGATTCGCCAGACCAACAATCAATTTAATTGCCACGTTTTTTGTCCTGAGTAGATCCATAACTGGCGCGTAGTTTACTGTCTGTCTGCCCGCTTGACAAAACACAGCGACACTCTGGAGTAAATTAAATAATTGCCAGCATTGATTATTAAAAATGTAAACTGTTCAGTGTGTTATTTGTAAAGTTTTGTTAAATGAAACTTTACATTTGTGATCACAGCCGCACTTACAAATGGAAGTGTTGTCTATACTTTACACATAAAGTTTAGGGGGATTTCCTAAAAACAACCCAAAAGTTCCGGAGGTGACATATGAAACGCAAAAACGCTTCGTTATTCGGTAACGTGCTGATGGGGTTGGGGCTGGTCGTGATGGTTGTCGGCGTGGGTTACTCTATTTTAAACCAACTGCCGCAGTTTAATTTGCCGCAATTTTTTGCGCATGGCGCAATACTGAGCATTTTTGTCGGTGCAGTTCTTTGGCTGGCGGGGGCTCGTGTAGGGGGGCATGAGCAGGTGAGCGACAAATATTGGTGGGTACGTCACTATGACAAACGTTGCCGCCGTAGCGACAATCGTCGTCATAGCTAACCGGTTCAGGCCCGGTAAGCGTTATCGCCACCGGGCATTGTCCATTAACTGAGTAAATCCGCTAACGCCTCCGTCCTGTTCGGGAAGAAGGTCAGACGCCCAGGAATAGGTTTGATACCGGCACGCGCCATTGTGCGCAGCGGTTGGAACTCCAGATTACTGATACGCAATTCGCAACCCTCCGGCAGACGCTTCACAAAACGCTGAAAAGCATCAAGCCCGCCTGCATCCAGCACTGGTACTGCGTCCCATTTCAGAACGACGATACGTTTGCCCTTAATACGTGATTCAAGGTCGGTAAACAGCCCTTCCGCCGCGGCGAAAAAGAGTGGACCGATAACACGCAGCACCAGCACATCATCAGGCACATCGACATTGACCGGCGCAAGTCGAGTCATTCGCGCAATACGGCGCATAAACAGCAGGGAAGCAAGGACAATCCCCACGCTGATGGCGATGACCATATCAAACAGAACCGTTAATGACATGCACAGCAGCATAACGATGATGTCGTCTTTCGGCGCATGGCGTAACAGATCCACCACTTTATGGGCTTCACTCATATTCCATGCCACCATCAGCAGTAGCGCCGCCATCGCGGAAAGCGGCAGCCAGGAGAGTAGCGGGGCCAAGACCAGTAGCGCCAGAATGACCAGGATAGCGTGAATTACCGCCGAGATGGGAGAGGTCGCGCCAGCGCGGACGTTGGCGGCAGAGCGGGCAATCGCGGCGGTGGCGGTGATGCCGCCAAAGAACGGCGCGACCATATTCCCCAGTCCCTGGCCGATAAGTTCGCTGTTAGCTTTATGTTTGGTGCCGGTCATGCCGTCCAGCACGACGGCGCAGAGCAATGATTCGATTGCCCCCAGCATTGCCATCGAGAAGGCCGCTGGCAGCAGCGCGCGCAGTGAATCCCAGCTTAGCGTGAAATCGGAGCCAGGAAGACTCCACGGCAGCATCAGTTGCGGCAGGAGCTGCGGGATGCCGTTGCCCTGAGTGCCGTCAGCCAGAACATAATGGAACTGTGAGCCGATAGTCGCCACATTGCCGCCCAGCAGATTAACGATCCCCATCACGGCGCAACCAGCCAGCAGCGCGGGAAGATGTCCTGGCAGACGAATACCGAGACGCGGCCAGAAAATCAACGTTCCCAGCGTTACCACGCCAATGGCGGCATCGCCAATATTGACGGTGGGCAACGCCATAAACAGCGCGCCGACTTTCTGCAAATAGTGCTCTGGCACATGGGCCATCTGCAGACCAAGAAAATCTTTAATCTGCATGGTACCGATGGTAATACCAATCCCTGAGGTAAAACCCAACGTGACCGACACCGGGATATATTCAATCAATCGCCCCAGTCTCGCCAGGCCGAAAAGGATCAGGAAGAAGCCCGACATCAGCGTGGCGACCAGTAGGCCCGCCAGACCAAACTGTTGCGATACCGGATACAAAATCACCACAAACGCGGCGGTAGGGCCGGAAACGCTAAAGCGCGAGCCGCCGGTTAGCGCGATCACGATCCCGGCGACAGCGGAGGTATAGAGGCCATACTGCGGCGCAACGCCACTGCCAATTGCCAGCGCCATCGCCAGCGGGATAGCAATAATCCCGACGGTGATCCCGGCTATCACATCACGGGTGAACCGGGAGGCGGTATATTTTTCTTTCCAGCAAGCATCGATGAGAGCGCGGAAAGGCATCACATGTGAGGAAAATAATTTGTTCACAATAATGTTTCATCCATGAGCGCATCATCTGTCAACTAAATGGCAGGTGAAGGAGGCATAAGTCATACAAAAGGGTGTTACAGACAAAAAAACCCGCCGCAGCGGGTTTCAGATCCGGGTTCGATCAATGCTCGAACATGGCGGAAATCGATTCTTCGTTGCTGATACGGCGAATCGCTTCGGCCAGCATACCTGACAGGGTCAAAGTACGCACGTTCGGCAGCGCTTTGATTTCGTCGGTCAGCGGAATGGTGTCGCAGACAACGACTTCATCAATGACGGAGTTGCGCAGGTTGTTTGCCGCATTGCCTGAGAAGATCGGGTGCGTCGCGTAGGCAAACACGCGTTTAGCGCCACGTTCTTTCAATGCTTCTGCTGCTTTGCACAGAGTACCGCCGGTATCGATCATATCATCAACCAGCACGCAGTCACGGCCAGCGACGTCGCCGATGATGTGCATCACCTGAGAAACGTTCGCGCGCGGACGACGTTTATCAATGATAGCCATATCGGTATCGTTCAGCAGCTTAGCGATAGCGCGGGCACGAACCACGCCGCCAATATCCGGGGAAACCACGATCGGGTTATCCAGATTCAGTTGCAGCATATCTTCGAGCAGGATTGGGCTACCGAACACGTTATCAACCGGAACGTCAAAGAAGCCCTGGATCTGTTCAGCATGCAGATCTACGGTGAGAACGCGGTCAACGCCGACGCTGGACAGGAAGTCAGCGACAACTTTTGCGGTAATCGGCACACGGGCGGAACGTACGCGACGGTCCTGACGTGCATAGCCAAAGTAGGGGATAACGGCGGTGATACGACCTGCGGAAGCACGACGCAGGGCATCAACCATAACGACCAATTCCATCAGGTTGTCGTTGGTTGGGGCACAAGTGGACTGGATGATGAAAATATCACCACCGCGTACATTTTCGTTGATTTGTACGCTGACTTCGCCGTCGCTAAAGCGACCTACGGCGGCGTCGCCGAGAGAAGTGTACAGGCGGTTGGCAATACGTTGTGCTAGTTCCGGGGTGGCGTTACCAGCAAAAAGCTTCATATCAGGCACGAGAAGAACCTCAGGCATGCGTCCATTGGTGGAAAGAATCTGCCGAAAACTGTGCGGGCCAGGCAAAATCCTATCCAGGCGGTGTATTAAAGAGCGCGATGCAACGTCTGGAACAAGGTGACGTTGTCACCGAAGCTCAGCTTGCCCGGCTTACTCGTCTTCATTCACGTTTCATGTGCGCTGGCATCGATGCCTCACACCGGTCAAATACGGCATATATGACCGGCGACTCGTCATTTCGCCATCTTCCTGAAACCCGAATGCGTTAGAGTAACTCTCGATGCAATGGGGAGAGGTTGACACCCTTCGCCACAAAAGCATTGAGCCATTCCGGGGCTTGCTCAAGCACCTGGCGAGCACAAGACTCTGTATCGAATTCAGCAAAGACACAGGCCCCTGTCCCAGTCAGGCGCGACGGCGCGTATTCTAACAGCCAGGAAAGCGCCGCATCAACCTCGCGAAAACGTTTTCTTGCGATAACCTCGCAATCATTGCTGAATTCACATTTTAGTAACGTATCTATTGACCTTTTTGGCGTATTGCGCGGCAATTGAGGATCTTTAAAGATAACCGGTGTCGGAATGCTTACGCCAGGGTGCGCGACCAGATACCATTTTTCCGGCGGGTTCACTGGCGTTAATATTTCGCCTACGCCTTCGGCAAACGCGGCGTGGCCACGAACAAAGACCGGGACGTCGGCGCCGAGCGTCAGGCCGAGCGTCGCCAGTTCATCAATGGAAAGCCCGCATTGCCAAAGATGATTGAGCGCCACCAGAACGGTCGCGGCGTTAGATGAGCCGCCGCCCAGACCGCCGCCCATGGGAAGGCGCTTCTCAATGCTGATATCCGCGCCGCTTCCGGCGGGCAGGCGTCCACTCTCCGAGGCGGCTTTCATCAACAGCCGCGCGGCGCGGACGATCAGATTGTCTTCATTTTCAACGCCGGTTACCGGCGTTAATAAATGGATTTCGCCATCGTGACGCGGTTTGATGTGGAGTGTGTCGCCATAATCCAGAAACTGAAACAGCGTCTGCAGCGTGTGGTAGCCGTCTGCACGCTGTCCGGTGATATATAAAAACAGATTTAATTTTGCCGGAGAAGGCCAATGGGTCATCATTTCACAATCCAGTTATCCATTTTCAGCTTAATGCGCTGACTGCCGTCTGAAAGCTCCATATTGGCAGGCATGGCAGGCTGCGTTTTGCTGTCATAGCCACCGTAAACCACTTTCCAGTTTTTACCATCCTGGCGGTAGTTCACTTCGCTCAGGCGGTACTGGTCGTCCAGTTTGTAGTCGGTGGCATCGCCAGGCAGACCGAGGATCCACTGCCGCAGGCTGTTTAACGGAATCGGCATCCCGGTGAGTTTGCCGATCATCTCTTCGGCGTCATCGGCGGTATAACGCTGGCCTTTGTTATCCACCAACTGGACGTTGCCCGGCTGGGCGTTAAGCTCCAGCTCGGTGCTGCCCAGCGGGTTGGTAAGCAGCAGGCGGTAGCGATCCTGTCCGGTCTGTTGCCAGAAGAAGCGCGCATAGACTTTCTGATCATCTGAGATGTAAGCAAAGGCGCCGCGCGTCTGGTATTGATTCAGATGACGCACCTCTTGCTGATGCTGGCGCCACTGAGGGGAATCCGGGCTCTTGCCCGGGCCTTTATGCCCAGGAAGCGTACAGGCGGTGAGAACCAGGCTTGCTAACGGCAGTAGACGAATCAGGCGAAAATCGGGCAGGGTCATAGTGATGACGAATCCTTGTGATACGGTGCAATAATTGCCTGATGGCGTTACGCTTATCAGGCCTGAAAACTGAACCTGCAGGCTGTAAAAACGTTCGCGCCGCGATTCGGCAAATTTTTGCTATCGGTTACAGTTATAGCCTTTAATGCTAGCGCCGCCTGGTGACATCGTCTACTTTCAAGTTGTCTTAAATCATCAAATTAGCGAGCGCTGCCAATTACTCCAAAAGGGGGCTCTCTCTTTTATTGACCACGCGCATCCTGTATGATGCAAGCAGACTAACCATATCAACGCTGGTACTACTCCCGCAGACATGACCCTTTTAGCGCTCGGTATTAACCATAAAACGGCACCTGTATCGCTGCGAGAACGCGTAACGTTTTCGCCGGACACGCTTGATCAGGCGCTGGACAGCCTGCTTGCGCAGCCAATGGTGCAGGGCGGGGTCGTGCTGTCAACCTGTAACCGTACAGAGCTGTATCTGAGCGTGGAAGAGCAGGATAACCTGCAGGAAGCGCTGATCCGCTGGTTATGCGATTACCATAACCTGAACGAGGACGATCTGCGCAACAGTCTGTACTGGCATCAGGACAATGACGCCGTCAGCCACCTGATGCGCGTCGCCAGCGGTCTGGATTCACTGGTGCTGGGCGAACCGCAAATCCTCGGTCAGGTGAAAAAAGCGTTTGCGGATTCGCAGAAAGGCCACCTTAACGCCAGCGCGCTGGAGCGAATGTTTCAGAAGTCGTTTTCCGTCGCCAAGCGAGTGCGGACTGAAACCGATATCGGCGCCAGCGCCGTCTCCGTCGCGTTTGCCGCCTGTACGCTCGCCCGCCAAATCTTTGAATCGCTCTCGACGGTCACTGTACTGTTAGTTGGCGCGGGTGAAACTATTGAACTGGTGGCGCGTCACCTGCGCGAGCATAAAGTACAAAAGATGATTATCGCCAACCGAACCCGCGAGCGCGCGCAAGCCCTGGCGGATGAGGTTGGCGCTGAGGTTATCTCGCTCAGCGATATCGACGCCCGTTTGCAGGATGCCGATATTATCATCAGTTCGACCGCCAGCCCGCTGCCGATTATCGGTAAAGGCATGGTGGAGCGCGCATTAAAAAGCCGTCGCAACCAGCCGATGCTGCTGGTGGATATCGCCGTACCGCGCGACGTTGAGCCGGAAGTCGGCAAACTGGCGAACGCTTATCTTTATAGCGTCGATGATTTACAGAGCATCATTTCGCATAATCTGGCGCAGCGTCAGGCTGCGGCGGTGGAAGCGGAAACGATTGTTGAGCAGGAAGCCAGCGAGTTTATGGCCTGGCTACGCGCCCAGGGGGCCAGCGAGACCATTCGGGAATACCGTAGTCAGTCGGAGCAGATTCGTGACGAACTGACTACCAAAGCGCTGTCGGCCCTTCAACAGGGCGGCGATGCGCAAGCCATCTTGCAGGATCTGGCATGGAAACTGACCAACCGCCTGATTCATGCGCCAACGAAATCACTTCAACAGGCTGCCCGTGACGGGGATGACGAACGCCTGAATATTCTGCGCGACAGCCTCGGGCTGGAGTAGCAGCACACACCACACTTTTTTACAGGGTGAATTTACGCCTATGAAGCCTTCTATCGTTGCCAAACTGGAAGCCCTGCACGAACGCCATGAGGAAGTTCAGGCGTTGCTGGGCGATGCGGGAATTATCGCCGACCAGGACCGCTTTCGCGCATTGTCGCGCGAATATGCGCAATTAAGCGACGTTTCTCGCTGTTTTACGGACTGGCAACAGGTTCAGGACGATATCGAGACGGCTCAGATGATGCTCGACGATCCTGAAATGCGAGAAATGGCGCAGGAAGAACTGCGCGAAGCGAAAGAAAAAAGCGAACAACTGGAGCAACAGTTACAGGTACTGCTGCTGCCGAAAGATCCGGACGATGAACGAAACGCGTTCCTTGAGGTTCGCGCCGGCACCGGCGGCGACGAAGCCGCGCTGTTTGCCGGCGATCTGTTCCGCATGTACAGCCGTTATGCCGAAGCGCGCCGCTGGCGCGTGGAGATCATGAGCATGAGCGAAGGCGAGCATGGCGGTTATAAAGAGATCATCGCCAAAATCAGCGGCGATGGCGTGTATGGCCGGCTGAAATTTGAGTCCGGCGGACACCGCGTACAGCGTGTTCCGGCGACCGAGTCGCAGGGGCGTATCCATACCTCCGCCTGTACCGTCGCCGTGATGCCGGAGCTGCCGGAAGCCGAGCTGCCGGATATTAACCCGGCGGATCTGCGCATTGATACGTTTCGTTCTTCCGGCGCGGGCGGTCAGCACGTTAACACCACCGACTCCGCTATCCGTATTACCCACTTGCCGACCGGCATCGTGGTGGAATGCCAGGACGAACGTTCGCAGCATAAAAACAAAGCGAAAGCGCTCTCGGTGCTCGGGGCGCGCATTCACGCCGCCGAAACGGCAAAACGCCAGCAGGCCGAGGCGTCAACGCGCCGCAACCTGCTTGGCAGCGGCGATCGCAGCGATCGTAACCGGACCTATAATTTCCCGCAGGGGCGCGTGACCGATCATCGTATTAATCTGACGTTATATCGCCTTGATGAAACGATGGAAGGTAAGCTGGATATGCTGATTGAGCCGATTGTTCAGGAACACCAGGCTGACCTGTTAGCCGCCTTATCCGAGCAGGAATAATGGATTTTCAGCACTGGCTGCATGAGGCGGTAAACCAGCTCCGGGACAGCGACAGCCCCCGGCGCGACGCCGAGATCCTGCTAGAGTACGTTACGGGCAAGGGGCGGACGTATATCATGGCCTTTGGCGAAACGCCGCTTACCGACGTCCAGCAACAACAGCTCGCGGATCTGCTGCAGCGGCGTAAACAGGGCGAACCTATTGCGTACCTGACGGGCTTACGCGAATTTTGGTCGCTGCCGCTCTTCGTTTCTCCCGCCACGCTAATCCCGCGCCCGGATACCGAATGTCTGGTGGAACAGGCGTTGGCGCGATTGCCGGTCAAAACCTGTCGTATTCTGGATTTAGGCACCGGAACCGGCGCGATTGCGCTGGCGCTGGCCTGCGAGCGACCGGATTGCGAGGTGACTGCGGTCGATCGTATGCCTGATGCGGTTGCGCTGGCGATACGCAACGCGGAACATTTGGCTATCCGGAATGTGCGTATACTGCAAAGTTGTTGGTTCAGCGCGCTATCGGGGCAGCAGTTCGACATGATTGTCAGCAATCCGCCCTACATTGACGCGCAGGACCCGCACCTTAGCGAAGGCGATGTACGCTTTGAACCGCGCTCGGCGTTGGTGGCGGACGAAAACGGTATGGCGGATCTTACGCATATTATCGATAACGCCCGCCAGATGTTAACGCCCGGCGGCTTCCTGCTGCTGGAACACGGCTGGCAGCAGGGCGAAGCGGTAAGAGCGGTTTTCAGGCGGTCTGGTTACTCGGATGTAGAAACGTGTCGTGATTATGGCGGTAATGAACGCGTGACCTGCGGACGTTTTACGCCATGACAATTGCAATGTTGCTCACGCTCCATCTTATCTGTGTTGCGCTCTCCGTCAGTTTGTTTGTCGCTCGTTACTGGTGGCGCTATTGCGGCCATGCGTTGGCCGCCGCGCGCTGGACACGAATCGTGCCTCCCGTCATAGATACCCTGTTACTGCTTAGCGGTATTGGGTTAATCGTTAAAACGCACATCCTGCCATTCACGGAGTCGGGCTCATGGCTGACTGAAAAACTGTTTGGCGTTATCATCTACATCGTTTTGGGTTTTATTGCGCTTGATTATCGTCAGGCGCGCAGCCAGCAGGCGCGTTTTATCGCTTTCCCGCTGGCGCTGGTGGTGCTGTACATCATCATTAAACTCGCCACCACAAAAATACCGTTACTGGGGTAAGTCATGAGGTCGTTAGCTGATTTCGAATTTAACAATGCGCCGCTGTGTGATGGCATGATCCTGGCATCAGAGATGATTCGCCTGGATTTTCCCACGCAGTTTGTCTACGACGAACTGGAACGTCTGGTCAGTCTGGCGCAGGAAGAAATTAGCCAGCTCCTGTCTCAGGATGAGCAACTGGAAAAATTGCTGGCACTTTTTTACGGCGAGTGGGGGTTCACGGATTCCCGCGGCGTCTACCGTCTTTCTGATGCTTTATGGCTCGATAAAGTCCTGAAAAAACGCCAGGGGAGCGCGGTATCGTTGGGCGCTATTTTATTATGGATAGCAAACCGTCTTGATTTGCCGTTGGTGCCCGTTATCTTCCCAACGCAGTTGATTTTGCGTATTGAATCGCTGGAAGGGGAAATGTGGCTGATTAACCCGTTCAACGGTGAAACGCTTGATGAACATACTCTGGAAGTCTGGTTAAAAGGCAATATTAGTCCGGTCGCCGAGTTGTTTAACGAAGATTTGGACGAGGCGGATAACGCCGAAGTGATTCGTAAGCTACTGGATACGCTGAAATCCTCGCTGATGGAGGAACGGCAAATGGAGCTGGCGCTGCGCGTTAGCGAAGCATTGTTGCAATTTAACCCGGAAGATCCTTACGAAATCCGTGACCGCGGGTTGATCTACGCGCAGCTTGAGTGTGAACACGTTGCGCTGACTGATTTAAGCTACTTCGTTGAACAGTGTCCGGAAGACCCGATCAGCGAAATGATTCGTGCGCAGATCAACACCATTGCGCACAAGCAAATTGTTCTACATTAATTAACCGACATTTTACCTATAAGTGTAAGGCGATCCTATGAAACAAAAAGTGGTTAACATTGGCGACATTAAGGTGGCAAATGACCTGCCGTTTGTGCTGTTTGGCGGTATGAACGTGCTGGAGTCACGCGATCTGGCAATGCGCATTTGTGAGCACTACGTAACCGTTACCCAGAAGCTGGGTATTCCTTACGTGTTCAAGGCCTCTTTTGATAAAGCCAACCGTTCCTCTATTCACTCTTACCGCGGGCCGGGTCTGGAAGAAGGGATGAAAATCTTCCAGGAGCTCAAACAGACATTTGGCGTAAAAGTGATCACTGACGTCCATGAAGCCAGCCAGGCGCAGCCTGTTGCTGATGTGGTTGACGTGATTCAGCTTCCGGCGTTTCTGGCGCGCCAGACCGACCTGGTGGAAGCGATGGCGAAAACCGGCGCTGTGATTAACGTGAAAAAGCCGCAGTTCGTAAGCCCGGGTCAGATGGGCAATATCGTGGATAAGTTCCATGAGGGCGGTAACGATAAGGTGATTCTGTGCGATCGCGGCGCGAACTTCGGCTATGACAACCTGGTGGTGGATATGCTGGGCTTTAGCGTGATGAAAAAGGTCTCTGGCAACTCGCCGGTGATTTTCGACGTTACCCATGCGTTGCAATGCCGCGACCCATTTGGCGCCGCCTCGGGTGGTCGTCGTGGTCAGGTGACCGAGCTGGCGCGCGCCGGTATGGCTGTCGGTCTGGCGGGCCTGTTCCTGGAGTCGCATCCGGACCCGGCTAACGCGAAGTGCGACGGTCCTTCCGCGCTGCCGCTGGCGAAACTGGAGCAGTTCCTGACCCAGATAAAAGCGATTGATGATTTGGTGAAAAGCTTCGACGAGCTGGATACCGAGAACTGATTGCGGTTTTTAGCTTGTGTAGGCCGGATAAGATACTATCCGGCTTTTTTATATCAGGCAAAAATCGTCATCAGATAGGCGGCAAATAAAGCCAGATGCGCCGCGCCGTTTAGCACGTTGGTGCGTCCGGTAGAGAACGAAATATGGCACAGCACTAACGAGGCCACCATCACTACCATTTCCGGCGCGCCTAAACCAAACACCAGATCATTACCTGTCGCCCAGGCGATGAGCGTGACGACCGGCACGGTTAATGAAATCGTCGCCAACACCGATCCGAAGAACAGATTCATTGCCCGCTGAACCTGATTATTCAGTACCGCCTTCAGCGCACCCAGTCCTTCCGGCGAGAGAATTAACAGCGCGACCAGGAAACCGGTAAAGGCGACCGGCGCGTTCATGCTGGTCAGCAACGCCTCCAGCGGGCTGGCATTCATTTTGGTAACGGCAATGACCGCAATTAAATGAATGAGTAACCAGACCGTATGCCAGCCGCTACTGTGCGCGGAGGGTTTACCGTGGTGTGGATTGTCATCATCGCCTTCATCTTCATGTTCATAGATAAATAAGCTCTGATGCGTTTTGGTTTGAATCAATAAAAATACGCCGTACATCGCGGCGGAAATTAACGCGACCAATAATGCCTGACCGGTAGAGAAATTGGCTTGCGGCAATGCCATTGGAAAAACCAGCACAATAATCGCCAGCGGAAACAGCGCGATAAGATACTGCTTAATCCCAAATAAATTCATATATTGCGTTGCGAATTTACGCCCGCCCAACAACAACGAGAAACCGACCAGTCCCCCGGTGACAATCATAATAATAGAGTAGAGCGTATCGCGCATAAGCGTTGGCGCAGCATCGCCGGTAGCCATCAGCGCTGAAATTAAACTCACCTCAAGAATAACGACGGACAGGCTTAAAATAAGCGATCCGTAGGGTTCGCCGAGTCGGTGCGCTAATACATCGGCATGACGGACCACGCTAAATGCGCTGCTTAAAATACCAATAAGTGCAAGGATATTGATGCCAATAACCACTGGTAGTGACTGGCTGCTTCCCCAAAGGAACAGCACTACCAGCGCAAGAACCGGGAAAATAAGCGAAGTCTCCTTATGGCGGGTTTTCACCGCCTCACAGGCATGTGTCATGAGGGTCTCCCTTGTGCAGGTGTTAATATTTTGGAAAGAGTAAAGAAGGTAAAAATAGCAGAAATTTGTATTTTTTTAGTGGTTTTTTACGTAGTTTTACGGCGTAGACGATTTTTTTCTTTCAAGGTCAGTAAAACAAGCATCTTGTTTTAACAGTGTTTAAATAACAAAAAGTTAATTTCCGTAAAAAGCAAAAATCCTCCTCGACTGGCGTAATAACGCATTGTTTACCACACTTAATGTTTTCCCTGAAGACGGAGGCGCTGATGCCGTATAAAGCCAAAAGTGATTTACCCGATAATGTGCGGAATGTTCTTCCAGCCCATGCCCAGGAAATTTACAAAGAAGCGTTTAATAGCGCCTGGGAGCAATATAAAGATAAAGCCGATCGTCGTGATGACGCCAGTCGCGAGGAAACCGCACACAAAGTCGCCTGGGCGGCGGTTAAAAACGATTATGAAAAAGGCGAGGATGATAAATGGCATAAGAAAAAATAAACGCGGTATTACTCACGTGTTAGCCTGATTTTCTTGCCGGAAGTCTATCCTGACGCGGGAGCTTTTCCCGCGTACAGATTCAAAATGTCAGCACTTTGTCCGCCGCCAGCGTCCATTGCGCCAGCTCGACCAGCGTTCCGATTTCCACACCGTCAATCAGCGGCAGGGGAGTGATACCACGTCCGTCCGCACAGGTTTTGCATAATTTTACCGGTACGTTTTGCGCGGTCAGAATTTCCAGCATTTGCTGAATATTGTAGCCTTCGGCTGGTTTTTGACCGCGTAACCCTGCGGTTACGGCATCTGACATCAAAAACAGGCGTAAATCGAGATGGCTTTCCTGCTCGCGCAGCGCAATGGCCAGACGCAGGCTATTAAATAATGATTCGCTGCCGTAGGCGGCGCCGTTAGCGATAATGACGATATTTTGCATGAATAACCCTTCTCCTCGAGAAATTTTGTCGGCAATGGCGTTATGTTACCTCGGGAACCGGGTGCCGCCAAATGCGTGGATAAAATCCCGGGACGCTCTGCGGAAAAAAATAAGGATATTCCTGGAAGCACGAGAAAAGGCTGCAAAACCTGTCCGGACACGTTATGGTTTACTCTGATGCCATTCCTCTTATCTTTTGTTGTAGAAGTTGCCGACACGTTGAGCCGTATTGTTTTTCGTTCATTCTCACTCTCGCTTCTCTTGCTGGCTGCCAGCGGTACGATCCGTGCGCAGGCGCAAGACCCTTTCACGCAAAACCGTCTGCCGGATTTAGGCATGATGCCGGAATCCCACGAAGGGGAAAAGCATTTTGCCGAGATGGCCAAAGCGTTTGGCGAAGCCAGCATGAAAAATAACGATCTGGATACCGGTGAACAGGCGCGGCAATTCGCTTTCGGACAGGTACGCGATGTGGTCAGCGAGCAGGTTAACCAGCAGCTTGAAAGCTGGCTATCAGCCTGGGGCAGCGCCAGCGTGGATATTAACGTCGATAACGAAGGTCATTTTAACGGCAGTCGCGGAAGCTGGTTTATCCCTTTACAGGATAAACAGCGCTATCTGACCTGGAGCCAGCTTGGTCTTACGCAACAGACTGACGGTCTGGTAAGCAACGTTGGCATAGGACAGCGCTGGGCGCAGGATGGCTGGCTTCTTGGCTATAATACCTTTTACGATAATCTGCTGGATGAAAATCTGCAGCGCGCCGGCTTTGGCGCGGAGGCGTGGGGAGAATATTTGCGTTTATCCGCCAACTATTATCAGCCTTTTGCCGACTGGCAGACGCATACGGCGACCTTAGAACAGCGAATGGCGCGCGGGTATGATATCAACGCGCAAATGCGGCTGCCGTTTTACCAGCATATCAATACCAGCGTTAGTCTGGAGCAGTACTTTGGCGATAGCGTGGATCTGTTTGACTCCGGAACGGGGTATCACAATCCTGTCGCGTTAAAACTGGGTCTCAACTATACGCCAGTACCTTTGCTTACCGTGACCGCCCAGCATAAACAGGGCGAGAGCGGGGTCAGTCAAAATAACCTGGGGCTGACGCTTAACTACCGCTTCGGCGTGCCGCTCAAAAAGCAGCTTGCCGCCAGTGAAGTGGCGCAAAGCCAGTCATTACGCGGTAGCCGCTATGATACGCCGCAACGTAACTCGCTGCCGACAATGGAGTATCGGCAGCGTAAAACGTTAACGGTTTTTCTGGCGACGCCGCCCTGGGATCTTACGCCTGGTGAGACGGTTGCGTTAAAATTGCAGGTGCGCAGCGTGCACGGTATTCGTCATTTGAGCTGGCAGGGCGATACACAGGCATTAAGTTTGACGGCAGGAACGGACACCCGCAGTACCGAGGGCTGGACAATCATTATGCCGGCCTGGGATCACCGCGAAGGCGCGGCAAATCGCTGGCGTTTATCGGTGGTGGTTGAGGATGAAAAAGGTCAGCGTGTCTCTTCCAATGAGATCACGCTCGCGCTGACTGAACCGTTTATCACGATGCCGGACGATAATCCGCATTGGCAACCGTTCCAGGAGCAATAATTAAAAGATGCGTTCCTGATGCACCCAGACGGCGGCCTCCACGCGCGATTTCAGCTTCATTTTCTTGAGCATATGTTTCACGTGCACTTTGACCGTACTTTCGGTGATATCCAGACGTCGGGCAATCATCTTATTTGGCAATCCCTGCGCGATGAGCTTCAGAATATCGCGCTCACGCGGGGTGAGTTGCGTTACATCGCGATCGGTGGTGGCGCGGTTGGCCCGCAGGCTGGCCGCCAGTACCGGCGTTAACGCTTCACTTAATACCATTTCGCCGGCGGCGGCCTGTTGTAACGCTTTGAGCAAGTCCTCAGGCTCCATGTCTTTTAACAGATAACCGTCCGCGCCGCGCTTTAGCGCCGTGACGACATCTTCTTCATGGTTGGATACGCTGAAAACGACAATACGTCCTGACAGCGCTTTTTCGCGTAATTTATCCAGCGTTTCGAGACCATTCATTCCCGGCATATTCAAATCAAGGAGGATCAGATCGGGATCGAGCGATTCCGCCAGGTCAATACCCTGCTCACCGTTGCTGGCTTCTCCGACCACGCTGATATCGGGCGCCATACTCACAAGCTGCTTTACACCCGTGCGTAGCATCGGATGGTCGTCAATTAACAGGATGGTTGCCGGTTCCTGATTATTCATGGGTATCTCCCTGGGTTTCTGTGAAGTTTGTTTCTGGAATAAAAGTAACAGTGACCTCTGTTCCGCCAGTCTCGCGTCGGCGTACCTGGCAATCGCCGCGCAAACTTTGCGCTCGATCGCGCATGATGATCATGCCGTAGTGATTACTGCGTTCGGCGTTTTCCGGGACGCCGCAGCCATTATCCTGCACTTTTAGTTTGACCTGTTTGCCACATTGCGTCACTGTCACCACCACATCGTCGGCATGAGAGTGTTTAAGGGCGTTGCTGAGGGCTTCCCTGGCAATTTGCAACAGGTGTATCGCCTGGTGTGAAGGCACCAGGCGGGGGGGAAGCTGATAATCCAGTTTTACCGTAAAGCCAAACCGGGCGCTGAACTCCTGGCAGCTTGCCTCCAACGCCGGACGTAGCCCGGGTTCCGTCAACTGTAACCGGAAAGTGGTTAACAGTTCGCGCAGTTGCGCCCAGGAGCAGTTCAGCTCATTGCGAATTTGGCTGAGTAACTCACGGCTGCTTTCCGGTAACACGTCGCCCTGCATTTGCAGGCAGCTCACCTGCATCTTCATACAAGAGAGCGACTGGGCAATAGAATCATGCAGTTCGCGGGCAATGGTGGCACGCTCTTCCATGACAATCAACTGCTGCTGGCGCTCCTGATGCCTGTCGAGCGCCAGAGTCGCGGTAAGCTGTTCAACCAGCGTGTCCACCAACTGTTGCTGATCGTGGCTGAGATGGCGTCCATAGGGCAGCGTCGCCAGCAAAATACCGTATTGGGTGTGAGCATCGGTGAGCCGCCATTTTAAAGTGGTGCCGCCGTTAATCATCGGCAGGGCGCTACGTGGGCAAAGGTGGCAGCCTTTATCATCGCAACTGATGTCCGACTGACAAGTAAATTCCTGGTGATTATCTTCATCTTCCAGGTCATAGACTCGCAGCTCAATATCATGCAACTGGGTTAAATTTTGCAGGCCATTCAGTACCGGTGAAAGACGCTCACATAGCGGAGCCTGTGAATGCAGTCGGCGGTTGGCTTGCCACAAAAACGAGAGAATCTGGTTTTTATGTTCCAGACCGGCTGTTTTTTCCTGTACGCGCTGTTCCAGTACCGCATAACTTTCGGCCAGCTCTTCAGACATGTTATTGAGCGCAGAACCCAACGCGGCCATCTCATTGCGTCCACTGATATTGGCACGTTGGGTAAAGTCGCGCTGACTGACGGCGCGCGCCATTGATAATAACTGTTTCCAGGGCTGCAAAAGGCGAACACGTAGCCAGATAATCGTAAATACCAGCAATAGCGCCATAAAGATCGCCATTACCCGGTGAACTAATACCACGCGTTCGATACGCAATTCAGTAGTATGGTCGAACGACGTCACCAGGCGATCCAGGCCCGCCACAAAGCGCGTGACATCTTCTGCGACCGCGTGCGCGTTTTGCGCGTGCTGTAGCCCTGGCGAGAGTTCGTTATGCCAGTAATCCTGCAACGCTTTAAGCTGCTTCTGCTGCCCGTCTCGCTCAGCGGCGCGGGTCAGTTCAGGGCTGAATGCCGTTTGCTCCATCTCATCCAGCAGCTTTTGATCTTTAGCATCCAGCGGGACAGCGGCCAGTAGTCGATAGCTTTGCATACGCAATGAGCCCGCTTTATTAATCGCATGAGCGCTACCCTGCACGCCCTGAACCAGCCAGCCGGAAACCGCCATCCCCGCCACGCCGATAGCGGTAGAGAGCATGACAATCAGCGCCAGTTGGTTAACCAGCGTAAGAGGAGAGAAACACCGTTTAAACATGTTACCTTCTTTCTTCGGGGTAATGTCGCCGAAAAAACGTAGCAAAAAAGGGGCGTCAATCGGCTGTGCCGCTATTCTCAACGATACAGCGGAGTATACCCATACCTATAACGAGTTACTCCTTAATTGCCGCCGTAGAGAGGTATCTGCGACGGGAAGGAGTAGACAGACACAGCATGGTGAAAAACCACAGCTTTTTTACCAAAATAGCCTACTCATTAAGGATAATAACGCTTTTTAGTCGCCGGTGATGACGACTTTTCCTTTGATTTATATCAACTTACCTTCGGCAGTAAACCCTAATGTGGCAGACATCAAATCAAGAATCAGAGGTGTCTATGAGTCACTCATCCGCCCCGGAAAGGGCAACTGGCGCTGTTATCACGGAATGGCGTCCGGAAGATCCGGCGTTCTGGCAGCAGCGCGGCCATCGTGTCGCCAGCCGTAATTTGTGGATTTCTGTCCCGTGTTTACTGCTGGCGTTTTGCGTCTGGATGCTATTTAGCGCAGTGGCGGTAAACCTGCCGAAAGTGGGATTTAATTTTACGACCGATCAGCTCTTTATGTTGACTGCGCTGCCATCTGTTTCCGGCGCGCTGCTACGGGTGCCTTACTCCTTTATGGTGCCGCTATTTGGCGGACGTCGCTGGACAGCGTTCAGTACCGGTATCCTCATCGTGCCTTGCGTATGGTTAGGCTTTGCCGTTCAGGATACCAGTACGCCATTTAGCACTTTCATTATTATTTCCTTGCTGTGTGGTTTTGCCGGCGCGAACTTTGCCTCCAGTATGGCGAATATCAGCTTTTTCTTTCCTAAACAAAAGCAGGGTAGCGCGCTGGGTCTGAACGGCGGTCTGGGTAATATGGGCGTGAGCGTGATGCAGCTGGTTGCGCCGCTGGTGGTTTCGCTCTCTATCTTTGCCGCCTTTGGCAGCAACGGTGTAGAGCAGCCGGACGGTTCTCAGCTCTATCTGGCGAACGCGGCCTGGATTTGGGTGCCTTTCCTGGCCATTTTTACGCTGGCGGCGTGGTTCGGCATGAACGAACTGGCGACATCTAAGGCCTCGCTAAAAGAGCAACTGCCGGTGCTCAAACGTGGTCATCTGTGGATCATGAGTCTGCTATATCTGGCGACCTTCGGATCGTTTATCGGTTTCTCCGCGGGGTTCGCTATGCTGTCTAAAACGCAATTCCCGGATGTGCAGATCCTGCATTATGCGTTTTTCGGTCCGTTTATCGGCGCGCTGGCGCGTTCGGCAGGCGGCGCAATTTCTGACCGTCTGGGGGGGACTCGCGTCACGCTTATCAACTTTGTCCTGATGGCGATTTTCAGCGGTCTGCTGTTCCTGACATTACCTACTGGCGGCGTTGGCGGTAGCTTTATCGCGTTCTACGGGGTATTTCTGGCGCTGTTCCTGACGGCGGGGTTGGGGAGTGGTTCTACCTTCCAGATGATCTCCGTTATCTTCCGTAAACTGACGATGGACCGGGTAAAAGCGGAAGGCGGGTCGGAAGAAAGAGCCATGCGTGAAGCGGCGACCGATACGGCGGCGGCGCTGGGCTTTATTTCCGCGATTGGCGCGATTGGCGGCTTTTTTATTCCGAAAGCGTTTGGTTCATCTTTAGCATTAACCGGTTCGCCAGTCGGCGCGATGAAAGTCTTTCTTATTTTCTATATCGCCTGCGTCGTTATTACCTGGGCGGTATATGGACGTCATTCTAAAAATAAAAAGTAACTTTTGATTATCCTTTGCGCGGCGTTAGACCGCGCTTTTTTTTACCTGCATTTAGTTACAACATACTTATAGTCAAAAAGAGAGACGCGACAGGGCTAACCACGCACATCTTTATCGGTCATTCAGGGGGATACCCCTTAATACCCACTTGTTGAAAATTTAACATTCACGTTGTGCGTAAATTTAATTTTATGTATTTAAATCAGTAAGATATATAAATAAAACTCCTCCTCCAAAAGGAGTATGCAGGAGGTTTGCGCGCCATTTGCATCCCTGTCCGCCTTGATCGTTATCAATTCTCACGCCCATTCAGCGCGTTACCTTCGCCCTTAGTTAAGCAATGTCGATTTATCAGAGAGCCGTGAGGCTCCACACAGGAGAAACCCGATGAGTAAATTCCTGGACCGGTTTCGCTACTTCAAGCAGAAGGGCGAAACCTTTGCCGATGGGCACGGCCAGCTTCTCGAAACAAACCGGGACTGGGAGGACGGATACCGCCAACGTTGGCAGCATGACAAAATTGTGCGCTCAACCCATGGGGTGAACTGCACCGGTTCTTGTAGCTGGAAAATTTATGTCAAAAATGGTCTGGTGACCTGGGAAACACAGCAAACCGATTACCCGCGCACCCGTCCTGATATGCCAAACCATGAACCTCGCGGCTGCCCGCGCGGCGCAAGCTACTCCTGGTATCTCTACAGCGCTAACCGACTGAAATATCCGCTGATGCGCAAACGTCTGATGAAGATGTGGCGCGAGGCGAAAAAACTAAATCGCGATCCGGTAGAGGCATGGGCCTCCATCATTGAAGATGCCGATAAAGCCAAAAGCTTCAAACAGGCGCGTGGTCGTGGCGGCTTTGTTCGCTCCTCATGGCAGGAAGTGAACGAGCTGATCGCCGCCTCCAACGTGTACACTGTGAAAACCTATGGCCCTGACCGCGTCGCGGGCTTCTCACCCATCCCGGCGATGTCGATGGTCTCCTACGCTTCCGGCGCACGTTATCTTTCGCTGATTGGCGGCACCTGCCTGAGCTTTTACGACTGGTACTGCGACCTGCCGCCAGCCTCCCCGCAAACCTGGGGCGAGCAGACCGACGTGCCGGAATCCGCTGACTGGTACAACTCCAGCTATATTATCGCCTGGGGCTCTAACGTGCCGCAAACCCGTACGCCGGACGCCCACTTCTTTACCGAAGTACGTTACAAAGGCACTAAAACCGTCGCGGTGACGCCGGACTATGCTGAAATCGCCAAACTGTGCGATCTGTGGCTGGCGCCGAAGCAGGGGACTGATGCGGCGATGGCGCTGGCGATGGGCCACGTCATGCTGCGCGAATTCCACCTCGACAACCCGCGCCAGTACTTCACCGATTATGTCCGCCGCTATACCGACATGCCAATGCTGGTGATGCTTGAAGAGCGTGATGGTTATTATGCCGCAGGTCGTATGCTGCGCGCTGCCGATCTCGTTGATTCGCTGGGGCAGGAAAATAACCCGGAATGGAAAACCGTCGCTATCAACAGCAACGGTGAAATGGTGGCGCCAAATGGCTCCATCGGCTTCCGCTGGGGTGAAAAAGGCAAATGGAACCTCGAACAGCGCGACGGGACTACCGGTGCAGAAACTGAATTGCAGCTCAGCTTGCTGGGCAGCCAGGATGAGATTGCTGACGTGGGCTTCCCGTATTTCGGCGGCGAAGGTTCAGAGTACTTTAATCATGTGGCGCTGGATAACGTCCTGCTGCATAAACTGCCGGCAAAACGTCTGCAACTGGCCGATGGTTCTACCGCGTTAGTCACCACCGTGTATGACCTGACTATGGCGAACTATGGTCTGGAACGCGGCCTGAACGATGAAAATTGTGCCGCCAGTTATGACGATACCAAAGCATATACGCCAGCATGGGCCGAGCAGATCACCGGCGTGCCGCGGGCGCAGATCATCCGTATCGCACGGGAGTTCGCCGATAACGCGGACAAAACGCACGGGCGTTCAATGATTATCGTTGGCGCCGGTCTGAACCACTGGTATCACCTCGATATGAACTATCGCGGGCTGATTAATATGTTGGTGTTCTGTGGTTGCGTTGGTCAGAGCGGCGGCGGCTGGGCGCACTACGTCGGCCAGGAAAAACTGCGTCCGCAGACCGGCTGGCAGCCGCTGGCGTTTGCCCTTGACTGGCAGCGTCCGGCGCGTCACATGAACAGCACCTCTTACTTCTATAACCACTCCAGCCAGTGGCGCTACGAGACGGTGACCGCCGAGGAGTTACTGTCGCCTATGGCGGACAAATCCCGCTATAGCGGGCATCTGATTGACTTCAATGTGCGCGCCGAGCGTATGGGCTGGTTGCCGTCGGCACCGCAGTTAGGCACCAACCCGCTGTACATTGCGCGTGAAGCGGAAAAAGCCGGTATGACGCCGGTAGATTATACCGTCAAATCCCTGAAAGAGGGTTCGATTCGCTTTGCCGTCGAGCAGCCGGAAAACGGTAAAAACCACCCGCGTAACCTGTTCATCTGGCGTTCTAACCTGCTTGGGTCTTCCGGTAAGGGCCATGAGTACATGCTGAAATATCTGCTGGGTACTGAGCATGGTATTCAGGGGCTGGATCTGGGTAAACAGGGCGGTGTGAAGCCGGAAGAAGTGGAGTGGCGTGACAATGGCCTGGACGGCAAACTGGATCTGGTGGTGACGCTGGACTTCCGCCTGTCGAGCACCTGCCTGTACTCCGATATCGTACTGCCGACGGCGACCTGGTATGAAAAAGACGATATGAATACCTCGGATATGCATCCGTTTATTCATCCGCTGTCTGCCGCCGTAGATCCGGCCTGGGAATCGAAAAGCGACTGGGAAATCTACAAAGGCATTGCGAAGAAATTCTCCGAAGTCTGTATAGGCCACTTGGGTAAAGAGACTGACGTCGTGACGCTGCCGATCCAGCACGATTCTGCCGCTGAACTGGCGCAGCCGCTGGACGTGAAAGACTGGAAAAAAGGCGAATGCGATCTGATTCCAGGAAAAACCGCGCCGCACATCATGACCGTCGAGCGCGATTACCCGGCGACTTACGAACGCTTTACCTCTATCGGCCCGCTGATGGAGAAAATCGGCAACGGCGGGAAAGGGATTGCCTGGAACACGCAGAGCGAAATGGACTTGCTGCGTAAGCTCAATTACACCAAAGCGGACGGTCCGGCGAAAGGCCAGCCGATGCTCAACACGGCGATTGACGCGGCAGAGATGATCCTGACCTTAGCGCCGGAAACCAACGGTCAGGTGGCGGTGAAAGCCTGGGCGGCGCTGAGCGAGTTTACCGGTCGCGACCATACGCATCTGGCAACCAATAAAGAAGAAGAGAAAATCCGCTTCCGCGATATTCAGGCCCAGCCGCGCAAAATTATCTCCAGCCCGACCTGGTCTGGTCTGGAGGATGAGCACGTTTCTTATAACGCCGGTTATACCAACGTTCACGAGCTGATCCCGTGGCGTACGCTGTCTGGTCGCCAACAGTTGTATCAGGATCACCAGTGGATGCGCGACTTCGGCGAAAGTTTGCTGGTGTATCGCCCACCGATCGATACCCGCTCGGTGAAAGCGGTGATGGGGCGTAAATCCAACGGTAATCCGGAGAAGGCGCTCAACTTCCTGACGCCGCACCAGAAATGGGGTATCCACTCGACCTACAGCGATAACCTGTTGATGCTGACCTTGTCGCGTGGCGGCCCGATTGTATGGATGAGCGAAACCGACGCCAAAGAGCTGGGCATTGAAGATAACGATTGGATCGAAGTCTTCAACAGCAACGGCGCATTGACCGCACGCGCAGTGGTCAGCCAGCGTGTACCGGCGGGTATGACCATGATGTACCACGCGCAGGAACGTATCGTAAACCTGCCGGGGTCGGAAATTACCCAGCAGCGCGGCGGTATTCATAACTCGGTGACGCGCATTACGCCGAAACCGACCCATATGATCGGCGGCTATGCGCAGTTAGCCTACGGCTTTAACTACTACGGTACCGTCGGCTCCAACCGCGATGAGTTTGTGGTGGTACGTAAGATGAAGAACATTAACTGGTTGGATGGCGAAGGCAATGACCAGGTACAGGAGAGCGTAAAATGAAAATTCGTTCACAAGTCGGCATGGTGCTGAATCTCGATAAGTGCATCGGCTGTCATACCTGTTCAGTCACCTGTAAAAACGTCTGGACCAGTCGCGAAGGTATGGAGTACGCGTGGTTCAACAACGTAGAAAGTAAGCCTGGCGTTGGTTTTCCGAATGACTGGGAAAATCAGGAAAAATGGAAGGGCGGTTGGATCCGTAAAATCAACGGCAAACTGCAGCCGCGCATGGGCAACCGGGCGCTGCTGCTGGGTAAAATCTTCGCTAACCCGCATCTGCCGGGCATCGACGACTACTACGAGCCGTTTGATTTCGACTATCAGAATCTGCACACCGCGCCGGAAGGCAGCAAAGCGCAGCCGATTGCCCGTCCACGCTCGCTGATTACCGGCCAGCGGATGGACAAAATTACCAGCGGGCCAAACTGGGAAGAGATTCTGGGCGGCGAGTTCGAAAAACGCGCTAAAGACCAGAACTTCGAAAACATGCAGAAGGCGATGTACGGCCAGTTCGAAAACACCTTCATGATGTATCTGCCACGCCTGTGCGAGCACTGTCTCAACCCGGCGTGCGTGGCGACCTGCCCGAGCGGCGCGATTTATAAGCGTGAAGAAGATGGCATCGTGCTGATCGACCAGGACAAGTGCCGCGGCTGGCGGATGTGCATCACCGGTTGTCCGTACAAGAAAATTTACTTCAACTGGAAGAGCGGCAAGTCCGAGAAGTGCATCTTCTGCTACCCGCGTATCGAAGCCGGTCAGCCGACCGTTTGCTCCGAAACCTGCGTGGGCCGTATCCGTTATCTCGGCGTACTACTGTATGACGCAGATGCCATTGAAAGCGCCGCCAGTACGGAAAACGAAAAAGATCTGTACCAGCGTCAACTGGACGTGTTCCTCGATCCAAACGATCCGGCTGTCATTGAGCAGGCGCTGAAGGACGGCGTGCCGCAGAGCGTGATCGATGCGGCGCAGCAATCGCCAGTGTACAAAATGGCGATGGACTGGAAGCTGGCGCTGCCGCTGCATCCGGAATACCGCACGCTGCCGATGGTCTGGTACGTACCGCCTTTGTCACCGATTCAGTCTGCCGCCGACGCGGGTGAACTGGGCAGCAACGGTATTCTGCCGGATGTAGACAGTCTGCGTATCCCGGTGCAGTACCTGGCGAACCTGTTGACCGCTGGCGACACCCAGCCGGTACTGTTGGCGCTGAAACGGATGCTGGCGATGCGTCACTACAAACGTGCGGAAACCGTAGACGGTAAAGTGGATACCCGCGCGCTGGAAGAGGTGGGTTTAAGCGAAGCCCAGGCGCAGGAAATGTATCGTTACCTGGCAATTGCTAATTATGAAGATCGCTTTGTGGTGCCGAGCAGCCATCGTGAACTGGCGCGTGACGCATTCCCGGAGAAAAGCGGTTGTGGCTTTACCTTCGGCGATGGTTGCCACGGGTCTGATACCAAATTCAATCTGTTCAACAGCCGCCGCATCGACGCTGTTGATGTGACCAGCAAAACGGAGCCGCACGCATGATTGAACTCGTCATTGTTTCGCGTCTGCTCGAGTACCCGGATGCTGCCCTGTGGCAGCATCAGCAGGAGCTGTTCGATGCGCTCGCGTCATCTGAGAACCTGGATAAAGAGGATGCCCAGACTCTGGGCGTTTTCCTGCGCGATTTAACCGCGCAGGACATGCTGGATGTACAGGCCGCCTACAGTGAACTGTTTGACCGCGGTCGCGCCACATCGCTGCTGCTGTTTGAACATGTTCACGGGGAATCCCGTGACCGCGGTCAGGCGATGGTTGACCTGATGGCACAGTATGAGCAGCACGGTTTGCAGCTCGACAGCCGCGAACTTCCCGATCATCTGCCGCTGTATCTGGAATACCTTGCGCAGTTGCCGAAAAGCGAAGCGTTAGGGGGTTTACAGGATATCGCGCCGATTCTGGCGCTGCTCAGCGCACGTTTGCAACAGCGTGACAGCCGTTATGCGGTGCTGTTCGATCTGCTGTTAAAACTGGCGAATACCGTTATCGATAGCGGTAAAGTGGCTGAAAAAATTGCGAATGAAGCACGTGATGATACCCCACAGGCGTTGGATGCGGTCTGGGAAGAAGAGCAGGTGAAATTCTTCGCCGATCAGGGGTGTGGCGAGTCGGAAATCTCCGCTCACCAGCGTCGTTTTGCCGGGGCCGTGGCGCCGCAATATCTGAATATCACCACCGGAGGACAGCACTAATGCACTTCCTGAATATGTTCTTCTTTGATATCTACCCGTACATTGCCGGATCGGTATTTCTGATCGGTAGC
Source organism: Salmonella sp. 741265055_HSA (assembly GCF_046569525.1). Taxonomy (NCBI): domain Bacteria; kingdom Pseudomonadati; phylum Pseudomonadota; class Gammaproteobacteria; order Enterobacterales; family Enterobacteriaceae; genus Salmonella; species Salmonella sp. 741265055_HSA. The sequence continues at coordinate 95,694 of NZ_JBKFSQ010000018.1, forward strand.
TGGTTACGTTACGACTACGGCCAGTACACCTGGCGGGCGGCTTCCAGTCAGATGCTGGATCGCAAGGGAATGAACCTGGCGTCAAACCTGTTCCACATTGGGATTCTGGGCATTTTCGCCGGTCACTTCCTGGGCATGTTAACGCCGCACTGGATGTATGAAGCTTTTCTGCCGGTCGACGTGAAGCAGAAGATGGCGATGATTGCCGGCGGCGCCTGCGGCGTGCTGACACTGGTTGGCGGTATTTTACTGCTCAAGCGTCGCCTGTTTAGCCCACGTGTCCGCGCCACCACTACCGGCGCAGATATTTTGATTCTCTCATTGCTGGTGATTCAGTGCGCGCTGGGCCTGTTGACCATTCCGTTCTCCGCCCAGCATATGGACGGGAGTGAAATGATGAAGCTGGTCGGGTGGGCGCAGTCAGTTGTGACCTTCCACGGTGGCGCATCCGCACATCTGGACGGTGTGGCCTTTATCTTCCGTATGCACCTGGTACTGGGGATGACGCTGTTCCTGTTATTCCCATTCTCGCGCCTGGTGCATATCTGGAGCGTGCCGGTCGAGTACCTGACCCGCAAATACCAGATTGTACGTGCGCGTCACTGATTTTCTCTCGATGCCCTAAACTCCGCTTCGGCGGAGTTTTTTTATGGCTGTTTGCCGGATGGCGGCATAAATGCCTTATCCGGCCTACGCAGGCGTCAACTCTCCTGTAGGCCTGATAAGCGCAGCGCATCAGGCATATTGCGGGCAAGTATCGAGGGCAGAATATAGGACATTAAGAGCCTATCCCATTAGGGCTATTTTACTTGCCATTTTGGACCTGGGCAGT